>QIKC01000234.1 GCA_003232855.1 Verrucomicrobiales bacterium | reverse complement strand
AAAACCCGCTCTTTCAGCAATTTTTCCCACGGCGTTTTCGTGAGCGTTTCCAGCATCACGCCGACCACGGCGTAGCCCTGATTGGAATACTCTGCCTTCGTGCCTGGAGCGTAAGCAGGTTTTTCTGAAAGCAACGCCGAGACGAAAATTTTGCGTTGTTTTCTTGCAGACATTTCCCCCTGATTTCCGTACGCTTCCAACCATATTTTCTGCGGCGGGGTCGTGGAAAAACCGCCAATGTGAACCAACAACTGCTCAATCGTAACATTTTTGAAATCCTGATGGATCGAACGAATTTTTTTGCCTAGAACTTCACCGATAGTCGTTTCCCATTTCAAAACCCCATCCTCGATCAAAACCGCAACGAGCGTCGCGGTCATCGGTTTCGTGCAGGAACCGATATGATATTTGTCATCGAGCGTCACCAGCGTAGGATCGCCAATTTTGCGGACACCAACGGCACCGATCCCACGGATTTCATCACCAAGCACGATAGCGGCGGCCAACGACGGCAATTCTGATTTCTCCAAAATCGGTGCCAGAATCGAACTAACATCTTTAAACGGCGGTTCATCTGCGCCCGAAGTCACTCCAGTCAGGGTACATAAAATTAGAAAAATATTTCGAATCATGGCTGCTAGGAATTTGCTTTTTGCGGGGTGTCTCTGAGGACGTTGTTGAGGAGATCGGAGAGGTAATTTGGACTTTCGACGCCTGCAAGAATTTCCTGCAAGGGGACAAACCCAAAATTCAAATTTACTATACCCAATGCGACCTATTCTGCCGACCTATTCTCTACCAATCCTCGCAGCGCAGTCCTCGAATCCGTTCGAACTCTTTTAAGTTTCCCGTCACCAGGGTCGCCCCTGCCGCCCTGGTAATGGCGGCGATGATTAGATCGTTCGGACCGATTACCCGCCCAGATCGCTCCAGATCCACCCGGATGTCGGCGTAGTGTTCCGCCTCTTCCGTTGCGAACGGCAGGATACGGAACGGTGCTAGAAACTGCTCGACGAGCCCCAGATTCACCTCGGGGCGCGCGCTCTTACGCGCTCCTGTGAGCAATTCGGCGCGAACCATCTCTGGCACCATCACCCGTTCGAGCCCCTCGCCGACAAGACGTTCCTTCACCCCTTGCGCAGTACCGCGCAAAGCCCGCACTACCACATTCGTATCCAGACAGTAGATCATAGTGGCAGCCGGTCACCATCCGACGCCTGATCCAGTTCGGCGGGTTCGCGAAAGCTCGCGTCGGTGACGCTTCCAAATAGATCGAAAAATCCCTCGGGAAACCCCTTCGAGGAGGCCGCCTCCCGCAGATGCCCCCTGGCCCACCGGGACAACGAACATCCCTTCGCCTTCGCCGCCGCCTCGACCGCACGATGCGTTTCCTCGTCCAAGTAGATTGTTAGTTGAGCCATCCTCCCGCCACCATAAACTCACAATGATTCATATTCCAAGTATATTTTCAAGTATACTTGTTCTGCAATTCTGCAAAAATCATGCAGGGGGACAGATCCAAACTCGACCCAAACTCCTTCATACTGGCAGGCTATCAAGGAGTGGACAATGGGTGGTGGAACCCGGGGGATTTGATCTCTTAGTTCTTGAGGTAAGCGGCCTGTTGTTCGGGCGTGAGGTAGCCAAAGGCTTTCTTCGGGTCGGTGCGGGCGAAGGCGTTCACCTTGGTCGCTTGCTGAGGTGTGAGCTTCAGGTGGCTGAAGCGGGTGCCCTGAAGCTGTTTTTTCTGATCGGATTTTGAAGCCGGACGATAGCCCTTCGGGTCGGCGTAGACTTTGTTGGCGCATTTGTGCTTCTTGGCTTTTTTGACGAGAGCGGTGAAGGAAATCTTCGTAGGGTCGAAATGAACGAGGGTGACCTCGTGGCCTTTGATCCAGCCGGCTTCGGTCTCCGAGACGCCCTCGATCTGGCCGAGCTTCATTTCACCGGTCCAGAAACAGGACATCGCGAAGGCGGCTTTCTGCAGCTTTGGCTCGGCGGTGGCAGTGAGTTTTCGAAGAGATTTAGGGACGGGATGATCGATCTTTTCGAGCACTTCGATCATGCGCGCCGCGAGGGCGGGCGTGGTCCAAATGCGGTCGCGGCGAGGGATGATGTCTTTGCCTTTTTCGTCGAGAAAGCGAATAACCTGGTAGTTCCAGGAGGGTTCGTTGTAGCGGCGAAGGATTTTGGCGTCCTTGCCGATCTGGTTGTTGTGGATGAGGACAGGGATGAAGTGGGATTCGATCGCTTTGACGAGGGAGGGGTTGGTCATGACTTCGGAACCGAATTTCTGGCAGCCAGCGCAGCCGGGGACTTCTTGGAAGAAGGCGAAGACGGGTTTCTTCAACGTGGCGGAGGAAGCGAGCGCACCATCGAAGTCGCGGAGCCAGGTGACGTCGCCGACTTCGACGGGGTTGTCGGCGTGAGTGCATGAAAAGGCCGAGAAAAGGAGGGCGAGAATGGGAATGAAGATTTTCATAGAAGTATGAGGGATTTTCTAACCACAAATTTCACAGATTTTATCTGCTTGCAGGGGGAGCAGTTTGAGATCGCCTCGCACAAGCTAGTCGCTGCCAGTAGAGGCAAAAATTAGCCATGATCCCGTCCGTTCCCAGGATGTTGGGGCTAGGGGGCGGCGAAGCCGAACCGCTTCTGGTAGCTGCGCGTCATTTTTCCGATATCTACTCTCAGCAGACAGTAAAGCGAGTTCCCGAAGGCTGCCTCAACGTGGAAATCGACGAAGCGGGCATTCAGGTTGCAGTAATAACGCAGCAGCGGCGGGATGCCTCGTTCGCCGTTTTCGATTCGTTTGATGACGGGCGCCAATTTTTGGATTCCACGATTTTGATAAGCTTTCGCCACCAGCCGGTGATAGCGGGTGGTCGGTCGGAAGGGGTTGCGGGCGTTGACCTGAGAACGCATCTCCGAAGAATCCAAATGGTTGGCTCGGAGGTATTCGACGAGAATGGCGCGGCTGGCTGGCGCATAGTCGTTGGAGATGGTGACGGATCCGAATAGCGTTTTGATGCCGAGTTTCGACGTGGCGGCTCCGACGGCTTTCCAAAGGCTGGCCAGCGCGTCCGGGTCGCCTTGGTACTCTGGTAGGATATAGGATCGGCTCAATTCAAAGGAGGGCCCCATGAGCTGATGGAATTGCGGTTTGATCTTGAACACGTGATTTAAGTAGAGCCCCTCCGCTCCGTGCTCGGCGAGTATCTGCCCCACATGGCCTGCCCGATAGGCTCCCGCTAATCGTGCCTTGTCGCGATCCCACAGCAAGAAATGGTGGTAGTAATCGTCTTCTGGCGAGAGGTCGCACGCTTGTCCTGTCCCTTGTCCTGCGGCACGAAAGGTGATTTCTCTGCCGCATCCCAACGCGCGTAGCGTTTTTGGGATCGATCGCCCTTGGGCGAAATAGACGGTGAACCGATCGGTGTCGAGAAGGCGCCCCTGATCGGGGGCTTCGATGGCTTCCATCTCGGCCAGCATCTCATCGGGATGGGTCTCCTCCGGCGCGCGTATATCGATGCTAGGAGATGGGGTGGGATCCGCTCGCGGGACATCGAGATCCGGTCGAAGAAAACAGGCGGCTCGCAGTTCATCGACCCCACGGGCGCTAGCGGCTAGGCGCGTCACCTCATTCGGAGAAAATACCTCGGCGAGCTGCATTTGCACTTTTTTAACTGAGGGGTGAGTCAGTTGGCGCGTCAGAAAAAGGGCGCGGAGCTTGGGGTATCGGGCGGGTACTTTGAGAAACAAGCGGCTGTTATTTCCGCGAAAATGCAAACAGACGACCGTCGCTCCCGCCCGCGCTGCCTGCCGTAAAAAGTGGGGGCTCCACGGCCGGTCGGCGACTTGCCCGCGCAAATGTTTCTGCCGATGGGAAACTCGACCTGCGGGGAAAAGGCCGATGACTCCGCCTTTTTTGAGGTGTCGGCTAGTAGCTTGTAGGCCGGCTAAGTTGAGCCGATTGGAAGCTGGGCACACCCCGAGCGGGTCGAGAGAGATGCA
>QIKC01000356.1 GCA_003232855.1 Verrucomicrobiales bacterium | reverse complement strand
CGGGCAACTGCTGCTCGCGGTAGCGAGCCATGCGCAGCGGTCGCTCGCCATCCGGGTCGCCTTCGAGCCGCGCCCCCTGAAGACGCCAAACCGCACCCGGGCGCTCAATTTCGGCACCTGCTAGTTCGCTCATCGGGCGCCCGATGCTCTCGCCATCCGCAACCGCCTTCAAAACCCCTTCGACCTCCGCCTCGCCCGCCGCCGCCGCCAACAACGCCGCCGTCCGCCCCTCGCCATCGGTAGCGAAACGGTTGGCTCCGTTTTGCAAAAGCAGCTCTGCCGCCGGCAAATGCCCGCGCGCTGCTGCCAACATCAACGCCGTCTGCCGCTCCGGCGTGCGCCGATAGACGTCCGCTCCAGCCCCTAACAACCGATCGAGCGTACCGACGTCCCCGCCGATCGCCGCCAACAACAACGCCGCATCGATCTCTGCGGGCGAACTCCCCGCCAACAGTTGCGAAACGATTTGCCCATGCCCGTGATAGGCCGCCAGGCGCAGCGCCGTCCACCCCTCATGATCGCGGTGCCGCCGATCCGCGCCCGCCGCCAACAGCACACGCACGCCCAAATCATCCCCCGCTTCTGCAGCGCCGATCAACGCGCTGCGCCCCCCCGGCCCCAACCCGTCGGCGTCAGCACCCGCCGCCAACAGCAACTCCACGACTTCCCCGTGCCCGCGCTCGGCCGCCAAGCCCAGCGCCCCATCGCCAAACTGATTCTCGGCACCGACCTCCATCCCCGCCGCGAGAAATGAACGCACCACGACCACATCCCCGTCGCGCGCCGCGCGCAAATAATCGTCCACCGTAAACGCGAAGTCGGCCGAGAACAGCTCGCCAACCGCATCCTCCTGCCGGTCGCGTTTACACCCCGAGAACAAACCCATCGCCACGGCCACAACCAAGCCACACCCCGATCGCCAGCAGCACATTCTCATCGCCAAAAGCTACCCGCCCACCCCTCGAGATCAACGGATAACCAACACCGAGCCCACTTAATACCAAACGCCTCATCCTCACCAGATCCGAGCGGCGAAACTTTCCCTCCCGCTCCCCGCCGTAGTAGATGCACGCCACCAAAGTGCGGCTAGAGTGCGGCGCTAATGAAAGTCCCCAAGGCCATCAAAAATGCCCTGGCGAGCGGTGACGAACCACGCCTCCAGGAACTTTGTTCCGCCCTCCACCCGGCAGATGCCGCCGCCGTCTTCACCTCGCTCGACGAAAATCAGCAGACCCGCTTCGCACGCTTCCTCAACAACGAGGCTCTGTCGCTGATCGCCAGCTTCCTCCCCGCCGCAGAATCCGCCGACCTCATCGCCGGCCTGCCGGAAAACGAACGCCGCGAAATCCTAGAAAGCCTCCCCGACGACGTCGTCACCGACCTCATCCAAGAAGCCGACAAAGAGGTGCAAGACGACTACGTCCGCCTGCTCTCCGACCAGAAAAAAGATGCCGCAGAGCAGTTGCTCGGCTTCCCCGAAGAGTCCGCCGGCGGACGCATGACCACCGCCTTCGCCACCCTGCGCGAGGACATGAGCGTGCGACAAGCCATCGCATCGCTAGACGCCATCAAAGAGGACACCGAAATCCTCGCACGCATCTACGTGCTCGACGACGAAAGCAGAATCATCGGCAAAGTCCGCCTGCGCGACCTCACCTTCACCCCGCGCGACATCGCCATCCGCGACATCATGGATGACGAGCGATTGGCGATCAATGCCCTCGCCGACCAAGAGGACGCGCTACAAATGATCCTCAAATACGACCTACTGGCGCTGCCAGTCATCGACGATAACAACCGCCTCCTCGGCATCATCACCCACGATGACGCCCTCGAAATTCAAGAGGAAGAATCCACCGAAGATCTCGAAAGAGCGGCCGCCATCGGCGGCGAACGCGACGAGGAAGGCTACCTCAAATCCCCCGTGCTGGCCCATTTCAAACGCCGCGCCCTGTGGATCTTCTTCCTCGCCATCGTCGCCATCGCCTCAGGATTGGTGATTTTTTCCTACGAAAAATTGCTCGATAACGTCTTCCTGCTCGCCGTTTACATGCCGATGATCGTCGCCGCCGGCGGCAACACCGGCGCCCAATCCGCGACCATGGTCATCCGCGCCATGTCGCTCGGCGAGTTCACTCCTGCCGCCTTCGCCCGCGTCGCCTGGAAAGAACTGCGCATCGGGCTCGCCCTCGGCACCCTGCTCGGCCTACTCATCTCGGTGGGCAGCATACTCGTCCTCTCCCTCATCCTCATCCCAAACGGGATCGTCAGCCTCCCCCCCGGTCTGCCGTTATCGAGCCTCATCGCCACCGTCGGCATCTCCCTCATGGTTCAAGTCGCCTGCTCCACCCTACTCGGCGCCGCACTTCCCATGCTGGCTCAAGCCTGCAAACTCGACCCCGCTGTGGTCGCCTCGCCCGCCATCACCACCATCGTCGACATCCTCGGCCTGCTGATCTACTTCAGCCTCGCCAGCGCCATGCTCGGCCTGCATCTCTGAAGGGATCCCTCCGTTCTACCAACGATTACGCGATTTTCCGCGTTTCATCGACACTCCGAGCACGCCGTCCCGCGACAGACTCTCGCTCGCTTCGCTGAAAACTCTATAACTCGCTCACTGTCAGCGGATTATTGGAATTATCACCGACGAATAGCACGCCGTTGTCAAACTTCTTTGGCTCCAATAGAAATACTCGTTTGTTAAATATACACAAATGGTGTAATTTCCATATTAACCACACATGAAAAGGCTAGGATATATTATGGCGCTGGGACTCGTTGCAGGCGGGTTCTCGTCTTGCAAAACGTCTTCACCGAGCGATCCCGCAGAAAACGCGCCCGCTCTGGTCGCCGCGCATCCCGACGACGGGCACGCCGCCGCAAGCGCATCATTCCCCCGTTCTGACAGCGATCGCCCCGAACTGCCATCCGCAGCGCTCGCCCTACAACTCGCCTCACCACGACCCCAAGTTCCCGCACGATCTCCCGCAAAGGTCTCCGCCGCACCCGATCGGTCCGAGTCTGCGACAAGCGCGGCCTTTGATTCCAGCCGTGACGCTGGCGAAACACTGCGTGTGCGCACCACCGCCTACCACAGGGACGAGGCCGACCACTTTTCCTTCGGCAGCATGTCGGCCATGGGCACCGTGCTCAAAGCGCGCGGGCCAGTCCGCAGCGCCGCCGCCGACTGGTCCCGTTTCCCTGCGGGGACGCGCTTCCGCATCGCCGGTGACCTGTTCACCTACGTCATCGACGACTACGGCAGCGCGCTAGTGGGAACCGGAACGATCGACCTCTTTCAAACCGACGACTTCGCCATGGATCGGTGGGGCGCCAGACACGTCGATATCGAAATTCTCGACTGGGGCTCCCCAGAAAAGAGCCTCGCCATTCTCAAAAGTCGAACCGGCCATCGACACGTCGATCAGATGATCGCAGCGCTCGAACGCTCGACAGCAACAATAGAGACAGGGCGGTAGCATGGCGAAACGGTCGAAAGCCAAAGGCACCCGCAACAGTATCTTCAAAAAGATCATGTTGCTCTGCTACCTGATCGCGCTGCTGACGGTCAGCATCTTCGCGTTCACGATGATCACCTTCGAGAAGCGCTCGATCCACCAGAGCCTGAACAACAGAGCCACGTCGATCGCCATATCACTCTGGGAGACAATCCTCGCCGACCTCGAAGCGGACGATCTGAGCAAAGTCGCCGACAGATGCACCGACCTCGTCGCCAGTGACGACTACATCGACTACATCGTCGTCACCCAATCCGCCAACGGACGCTCGCTGATCCACACGCTGGGCACGCGCAGGGAGGCCACACTGGGCGGGATATGGCTCGAGCGTTTGGGAGGGGTCGGCACCATCGTCGATAGCCCCCTGTTAGATGGCACGCGCTCATTCCATTTCCCGAAACCTCTCAACGCCAAAAACTCCCCATGGGACGTGGTTCACATCGGCCTCTCGCTCGATGACTACCGGGACTCGCTGCACTCCCTCTACCAGCTCACCGGGGTATCC
>QIKC01000137.1 GCA_003232855.1 Verrucomicrobiales bacterium | reverse complement strand
GATTGGTGGCTTCGAGATGTTCAACCAGGCTCTTGCCACCGACCGTCAGCCCCTTTTCCAGCACCAGCGCCGTTTCACGACGGGTGAGCGTGTTTCCCTCGATGGCGTTGCTGCTGTATGTCAGCTCGACGCGGAACCAATCCTCAAGGTTGCGCACCAGCACAGAGGGAAGCTCGCCACCGGCTTTGCGATGACGATCCAACTCCGTCTTCTTCGTGCTCAGCTCTTCATAGTTCATCGACAACCTCCAAAGAAAAGCATAAAGCATTACGTTACACTTTACAAGAAGAGGTTGAGGCCGACCATCAAACCCGCCAGCCACAGGCGCCAATCGTGAGGCGATTTGACAGATGTTGTCGGAATGTGTTACAATGTATACGATTCACACAACAGGAGGAACCCATGGCATCTGAAACCGTCAGCATCCGCGTCCCGAGCGAAATCCGGCGCTGGCTCGAACGCTTTTCTCGCAGCCGCGGCAGCATTAGCTCAAGCGCAGCCCGCTTGCTCGAAGAAGCGAAACGGCGCGAGCAATTCCGCTTTGTCGATTATCGGGATACCCCGCTCGGTCGCCTCGCTTATGTTCAAGGTTCGCGTGTGCCTGTCTATCTGGCAGCCATGGCGGCAAAGGATCACGGGAACAACCCAGAGAAGCTCGCCGCACATTACGACTGGTCGTTGGCCAAAGCCGAATCGGTTCTCGCATATGCCGAAGCTTTCGATACAGAAATCGATCAAAACATCGAAGACCACCAAGATCTCAGCGATTTCGACACGCTCAAGCGCACTCTGCCCGGTCTCCACAAAACCGAACTGGCGGGCTGATGTTCAAGCTCCTTTTAGATGAGCACATCTCTCCGGTCATCGCTGGGCAACTTCGCTGCGCCCTCCCCAAAGCGAAAATCGACAGCATCCATAGCTGGGAACGTGGTCGGCTCAGGCAGCAGTCCGATGCCCGAATTTTGCTCGAAGCACGGCAAAGCGGATGGTCGCTCCTGACCTTTGATTTGGCCACCATACCCCCTCTACTCGCCGATATGGCCGAACTGGGTGAGGATCATGCCGGGGTCATTTTTGTGTCATCCAAATTTTTCGCCCAGAACGACTATGGCCGCCTCGTGAAAGCCCTGTGCACTGCCTGGCTCAATTGGGAGCAGCAAAATTGGAAAAACAGGGTCGAATTTCTCCAAAAATAGCAATCAGTTAGCGATATCAGCCCCTCCCACCGCAGACGCCAGCGCAGCTACCCTCATCTACGCCGTATTGATATCGTTCCTGAGTTGGCTTCAAATCCGCGACCGACCCGCCACCATCAGTACCTCAAACTTCGTTCGAACCCTGTCCTGCTAAAATCGACAAGCGGACTTGTCGATTAAAGTGGGCAGGACAGGATGATCCTTTGCTTTGCGCAGGCTCTGCGTGGGAGGGCTTCGCCATTTTTTGGGGTCTGAGACGCTGTGCTTTCTCAGATCGGTGCAGTCGAACTTCGTTCGAACCCTGTCCTGCCAAAATCGACAAGCGGACTTGTCGATTAAAGTGGGCAGGACAGGATTCGAACCTGTGAAGGCATAGCCAGCAGATTTACAGTCTGCCCCGTTTGACCGCTTCGGTACCTGCCCGTTTCGGCCGAGGCCGGTTTGGGGATGGCTATTTTCCGCCTCCGGGCGGGTTTTGCAAGCGGTTTTCCGGGTTGGTAAATATCGCCACGATGGATAGGGTGGATTCATGTCGATGCGTGTTGCCTTTCTGATCTGTTCGCTGTGGCGGCTCCCCTCACTCGACACACTGGGGGCAGATCACCCGGGAATTCCGCTTTGGCCTGTGGGTGGGGTGCCGGACGAACCGGAGGGGGCGGCGGTGATGGGGCTGTTGGATCGAGACGGGAGCGCGCGGGTGCCTTAACCGGGTGTTCTGGTGACGCGATAGAGTCGCTGGGCTTCGCCGGTGTTGGTGGTGTCGGTGTAGGAGATGGCGGACGTTTGGGTGGGGGTGAAGAAGGAGGCGGGGAGGTCGGAGAACCAGTCGATCGCGTTTTCGGAGTAGCTGATCTGGTAGGTGAAACCGGGTTGTCCGTTCCAGGTGATCACCGGTTGGTTAGTGGGGTCAAGGGCGACGCTTTTTACGTCGAACGGGTTTTCGGGGATGACGAGTTTGATGGTGTCTGCGGAGAGCGTCCAGTCGTCGAGGAGCATCCAGTTGTTGCCCCAGAGGAGGCTGTCTCTTTGCCAAACGATACCGACTGCCCCGAGATCGGAACTCACTTCGGTTTTGGCAGTGAGCTGGGCGTCGATGAAGATGGGGAAGCCGTCGAGCTCTACGGTCCAGGTGTTGTTTGCGAAATCGATTTCGGCGAACAGGATGTGGATCTCGTTGCGGACGAATGCTTCGGTGGTGTCGTGAGAGTCGATGCCGTCACCCCGCCAGAGGCCGAAGCCGGTTTCGGTGTTATTGAAATCGAGGGAGGCGAGGCGGCTGCCGGCGGAGTTGATGATGGTGACGAAAAAGTGGTCTCGCGGCGGCTCGAGGCCGGGGAGTGCGCTGTTGGTCGAGTCGTTGATGCCGACGACGGCGGTGAAGCGGACGATGGGTTCGCCGGAGGTGATGGGGTCGTGGGCGACTTGGCGCAGGATGGTGACGGTGGTCGTGCCCAGTCCGGTCGGGGTGCCGAAGCCGATGAAGGCGACGTTGTCCAAGCCTTCGACGAGGTGTTCTGCTTCGCTGATGATCCCATGCGATCCGCTGCCGGTGGGGGCGCCGACCCAGTTGTCGAAGCCGTGCAATTGGTCATCGCCGGGGGTGGCGTTTTCGAAGTCGGTGAAGTAGAGTTCGCGCTCGACAGCCATGGCGGGCGGTGCGAGCGCGCAGAGGGAAATGGCGACGAGCGCCGCGAGGTGGGGATTCAAAGGGGGCAGGTTTGTTGGAGTTGGGAGGGGAGGATAGCACCCATTTTCTTTCGGGGGGAATAGAGAAAAGGGGGCGTCCCTTTGCCGGGACGCCCCCCTGTGATACTGAGGTGGTGCGGAGAGTTTGGAGATTTAGGTGTTGTCGCTTTCATCGCCTTCTTCTTCGCCATCTCCGCCGTGGTCTCCGTCGCTGCGGTGGTCATTGCCGTCGTGTTGATAGTGGCGGCGATGACGCAGGTGGGCGAGAAACTCTCTTTTGCTGATGCTGTCGCTGTTGTCGGCATCGAGGTGGTTGAAGATGCGTCTGACCCGTTCGGGGTGGTGCTCGACGAGCCGGGCGAGGGCGCCGATGGAGGCGAACTCTCTGAGGCTCAGTTCGCCGTCGTCATTTCTGTCGGCCTCTTCGAAACGGGCGCAGCGGCGGGCTTCGATCTTGGCGCGTAGTTCGGCACGGGCGGCGTTGCGCTCCTCTTCGGAGAGCGTGCCGTCGCCGTCGCTATCCCACGATTCGCGTTTGTCCCGGATACGCTGTCTGCGATCCTCGCGGGCTGCTTGGCGCTCTTCTTCGTCGAGCTTGCTGTCACCGTCGAGGTCGTATTTTTCGAGGAACTCGGGGAGGCCGCCGTCGCCGAAATTTTTGTCGCTGCCCGCCGTGTCGTCGGCGAAGGCGAAGGCCGCGCTGCCGGAAAGGGCGGCGATGGTTAATAGGGTGTTTTTTAGTTTCATGGGTGGGTTAGTTTTGGGATTTATTATTAGGGTGTTAGGTTTTTTTGCCGGGTGTGTGTGAACTTGGTTGGTTCTGTTTCTTGACTAACTTTCAAGACGTTCGCGACGGCGCGCGGTTACATGTTTTTTTAGTTTCCGAAAAGGTTGGAAAAATCATCGATCTGGTTGGTCGTGGCGGCGGCCGCGCGTTCCTCTCCGGTGGCTTCGGACGATGGGGTGGTGGTGGATTCGACGGTGGTGCCGGCGGTGGGGTTGGAGGTGGCGGCTTCGAGATCGTCCTCGAGCATGGCGACGATGTCTTCCCACCAGGCGTCGCGATCGATGGCGCTGTCTTCGATGCTGGCCTGCTGTGTGTCATCGACCTCGGCGTAGATCGCATTTTCTACTTCGGTGATTGGGGCACCGGGCTGTAGGGTGGTGCTGTTGTCAGAGGACGTGGTGGGTGTGGAGCTGCCTTCCACTTGCAATGCCGGGTGGAAGGAGGGGGCGGCGCTGGCGAGGATGGGGAAGATCCGATTTTGCTGCTCCTCGGTGAGGTTGAGTCTGATGGCTAGTGCTTCGAGGCGGTTGTTGGCGTGGTTTTCGACCTGTTTGGCGCGGACGGCGAGTTCGGTTTTTGTGGGTTCGGGACGTGTTTGGTTTTGGTCGTGGATTGCAACCGAGAGGGGTCGGGTGAGGGTGGGTCGTGTCCAGTCGGAGCGGGTTTGGTTGGTGAGGGGGGTGTTGTGGTAACGCGCCTCCGTTTTCACGGGATCCGTCTTGGTGCTGCCGATGGCGCTCGCCGGGCGGGGGGAGTGCTGGGTGGTGGATGGGGGTGTGGGGGCGGATGGGTGGGGGCTGGCGCGGTTGGCACGAGGCGGCGAAATCGCTATCCAGATGATCGATGTGACGGCTGCGCCTGCTAGCGCGCCCAATGCGGCGGCGGGGATTTTCATCGATATTTTTTGTGGGGGTGAGGTGCCACGAGAAGGGGCGCTATGATTTAACTGGCGGGTTGCGGTAAGTCGGAGAAACGGCTGCGGATGGTTTCTTCGAGGCTGGATTTTGCTTGCTGCAGCCGCTCTTGTTGGGCGGGGTCGAGATCGTTTTCCAATTCGTCATGCAGGGTGAGCAGGAGGACGTGGTAGTCGAATAGGGTGCGTTCGCGGGCAGCGATCACTTTGGCTGCGGTGGCATCGACTTTGGAGCGAATGGCGACGCGTTGTTCGGGGGACAAGTCGAGGGCGGTCTGTAGTTTGTCGAGGGTAGCCCCGGCCCAAGCACTGGTCGCGACGGTCGTGATTTCCTGTGCTGGGTGAGAGGTTTTCGCGCCGAAAACGTAACCGAAGCCGTTGCCTGTGACGAAGATCGCGAGCAGGGCGATGGCGATATACCAGTGGTCTTTGAGATGGCGCATTACGGGGTGGCGGGGGTCGAGAGATGGGGGAGGGGTACGATCTGGGTGCTGTCCGGGGTGGCGGTGGCAAAGAGCGCGGCGAGGAAGAACAGGCAGGTGGAGCCGATGGCGAAACAGAGTGACCAGCGGCGCCATAGCGCGAGAGCCTGTGCCCGGCGTCCGGCGGCCACGCGCGCGGCGATGCGGGTGGCGAAGCCGGTCGGCGCCTGCGGGTCTGCGGCTGTGCCGTGACGGAGCCGCGTCGCCTTGAAAGCGGTGGTCAGCTTTTGCCAAGAGTCGGGATCGGAGTTCACGAGATGGGGGGCTTTGTTAACGGGTTGCTGTGGCGATCGCTGTTTTCCAAGCGTTCGAGGGCAACTTTCAGTTTACGGCGCGCACGCAGCGCTGTTACTTTCACTTTAGACGCGCTCCAACCGGTGAGGTTACAGGTTTCTTCGATCGTATTTTCTTCGAGGTCGAGGAGCTGGATGGCTAGTCTTTCCCGGGGGTTGAGGCGGTCGAGCAGCTTGGT
>QIKC01000043.1 GCA_003232855.1 Verrucomicrobiales bacterium | reverse complement strand
ATCAAAACGGTGCCCAGTCGCAGCGGCACCCGCTGCAGATTCGGCATTCGGGTTGAACCAATGCACCACCGGCGTGCGCCCGCGCGAGCCGCCGCAGACTTCGAGGTGGCGGATAAAGTCCTCGTCCAGACCCGCCAGCCCCTCGGCGTTAAACGGCGCGACGCCCTTCGCCCGCACCGGCGCCAGCGGAAAGGACAGCACCTCGCCAAAGGCCTGCCAATCGCTCAAACCGGGGCGCTTCCAGCGACGAAACCATTCCACCCCATGACTGACGTGGCCGATCTCATCGAGGTAGATTTTCTCCAACACCGCCGCCGTCCCCGGATCACCCGCCTCGCGAAACAACACCGCGTAGTGTTTGGAGAAATCGAGATTGGCCTGTTCGAAAGTCAGGTTCAGCCGCGCCACGAAATCCATCGGCGTCTCCACCGGGGCGATCAGGCGCCAGAAAAAATCGTTCACCGGCAGCTCACCGAAAGCCACCCCACACTCGCGCATGCGCCGCAGGTACATTTGAGTGTGCATCTGCTCCTCGCGCATCGCCTTATACACCCCGGCGCGGTATTCAGCGGGCGCATCGGGAAATTTCAGCAAGACGAGTGCCATCAGCTCAGCGGCGAGCAGTTCATGATTGGCCAAAAAGTGCATCAGCACGCCGCGCTGGCGTTCGTCATCGAGCCGGTTGGTGCCCGGAAAATCGACCCGCACGCCCTTCGCAGACACCCGCAGCTCATCCGGCCGTCCCGGCGCATCCGGCGTCACCAGCGCCGCACCGCGAAGTTCATCCGAAGCATCCGCCGCCCCGAGCAGCAGTTTCTCCTCCAGCGTCTCAGCAAAAAGCACCCGCTCAGCAATCTCATTAATCCGCATCAGCAGAGTATTGCCCGCGAAGGGCGCGAAGGCTCGCTAAGGTTTCGGAAAAATACGTCCTCCTCTAAATCCCAACTTCGCGCTCCTTCGCGGGCAACCATTCAGGTCTCGAAGAGTCGTTTATCAGCGTTCAGCAAGAGTCCCAACCCGCCTCACCGGTACCCCCACACATCCCCCACGCACCTAAAGACGCAGCACCGGCGGCGCAGCCGTCCTCCAAAAATTCTGTCAATTCTGTTAATTCTGTCAAAAAATCCGTCCCCGTTTTAAATATCAGCAGAATATCACCCGCGAAGGACGCGAAGGCTCGCTAAGGTTTCAGAAAAATACATCCTCCTCTAAATCTCCCAACTTCGCGCTCCTTCGCGCCCTTCGCGGGATTAAATTTTCGAGGCGAGGGAGCCTCGTTTGATCTTCGCATCTGGATAGTGAGCCAGGATTTGAGCTTTGAGGCTGCGGAGAAAATTCGCGGGACCAAACTCGGGCACGGAGATCCGGTGGTTGATGACTTTTTCCGAAATCGATTCGTCAGTGACCAAAAAAGCTCCAGCATCGTATAGCCGAGAGGCGACACATTGCCGGAGAAAAATTTTGTAGCGCTCAGCATAGGATGGGCCGGCATACACGGCCTTTGTCTCACTGCCGCCAACACGAAAGGGTGGCATCGCCTCGAAATGAGGTTGTTTGATTTTGACAGATTTTTCGTCGGTTTCGGGATCATATTTTCCTACGAACAAGTAGCCGAGCCACGGGCGAGGTTGCTGTCGATCGAAACCTGAATGCGCATAGGTCGTCCAAAAATCGACCGCGTTGCCGATACTCTCCTCCAATCGGTTGTTCTGGTTATTGCCGATGCTCTTGTCCTGTGATTTGAACTCGATCGCAGCATACAATACGGGGTCGCTATTGTCTTTTTCGCCGGGGTGGAATCGACTGTTGGCCAGAACGAGGAGATCCCAATTTTTCGAGGGGCGAAAATAAGAGGGTAAAATCGATGGTGCTCTGGCTAGGTGGTTCCCTGCAAAAATGTGAGCAGGGGCGACGTTCAAGCCGATCAAAAAATCATAGATCGCTAACCCAAATCCGTCCATGGCCTTCCCGTGGAGATTGGCGTCGCGAGTGCCGCCTTGTAAGCGTTTCGATTTTGTTACCTTTTTGGTCGCCCACCAATGTTTGATCGCTTTGTGAAATATTTTCGTTTCTTGAAAACTCATACTGGGATCTCTTCGATCTGATACGCTTGCTTCGCCGCGAGGGTCGCTAGGTCAAAATCTTGGGTATCGAAAGCGCGGCGTAGGGTTTCCGCAAGTTCCGGCGGAATGGATTCAGGGTCGGGAACATGGATGCGCCGGAGGTATTGTGCCTGGAAACGCAGGTAGCCACCGCGCATGCGCACTCCATAACATTGGATAAAAAAATCACCAACGGCTGACATCAGCAGGGCACCGAGGACGCGTAAATCCCATCGTTCTGAGGTGATCCAGTAAAGGTTGTGCTGGGGATAAGTTTCGCCTAGATCGAGGGCGGGGAGCAGGCGATCTTTAATGTCGGCGATGTAGAGCTTGTCTTTGCCAACGAGGCTGAGATTAACGCGATCGATCGTTTTGTGCCAGTTCTGAGGACGATCTTTTTTTGCTGTGTGGCGCTTGATCAGACGTTCGTGGTGGGGGCGGAGATGGGACTCGAAGCGTGGGTAGGCTCGCAGATCGACAAGCCCCTCTTCGTTCCAAGGGTTAGCCAAACAATGGCCGGACCATTTGACGCGTCCGCAATACAAATCGGATGCGAGAGCCAGCGGCAGGATCCTGTCTGGCTCGATATCTGGTCTCTCCGATGATATGAACACCCGGTCGGCACCCGTCGCGACGCCGATGCCGATCTTGGTTCCTGTGGACGATGACTCGATGGGAAAATAATTCGATTCGAGATGTTTGAGAAGTTTGAGAGCCTCTGGCGACGAGCAGGGCCAGGGCTGGGTTCCGCTGAACCAATCGGGAAAGTCGGCAACTTGAAGGACAGGCGAAGAACGGCCCTCCGAGATATGTTCGACGAGGGACTCCGAACTGACATGCTCGATACCGGGAAAAGCCTTCGCGACCGTCACCGAACCTTGAAGTTCGTTCGCGATGATGGTGACTGCCGGATAGGCGCAGACCTCGGACTCGAAAGCGGGCACGTCGTGAGCCTCGATGATTTGCCTGACGGAAAAGCCTTCTGTCGTGATGAATTTCCTGAGCGCTTTGCCGTAGTCGTTGAGCATCCACCGGTCGGCACAAATGTAAGCGCAGACACCGCCGGGTTTGAGTTGTTGGAGAGCTGCCTGATAGAAGGCGACATAAATGTCCGCCCTGCCGCGCATCGTACTGAAACTGCTGCGATAGAAATCGGCTTTACTGAGGGGGATTTCTTCGAGCCGGATGTAGGGCGGGTTGCCGATCACGAAATCAGCGATGGGGAAGCAGAGCGAGGCCTCGAGGAAATCGCCAACTTTGATCCACTCACGCGCGAGTTCAGTTGCGACGCCCCCGGGCACATCCTGAGAGATGAGCGTGGCGCGAACCATGTCGATGGCGCGCGCGGCCGCCTCGGGATCGATCTCAAACGCTTGCAACGCCCCGGACGCCTCAGAGAGTGGCCTGCCGTGCCGTTGACAAGATTCGACGAGGCGGCGGGTCATGGCGGTAAGGAATGATCCGTCACCGGCGGAGGGCTCGATCGCCATCACCTGCGACAGATCTCGCTCGGGGAGATAGCCTGCGAGATCCAAGATCAACTCCACCATCCACGGCTGCGTGTACACGACGCCGGCGGCGCGAATATTGAGGGGATTAGGAGCTGTGATCACACTCATATGCTCATATGAACACTTCCGATGGGTGGTGTCAATCGAGGAATCATAGACTCAATCAAAACGCGGTAGCGCCCCGGCGCAACAATCCCCTGCATCCTCCGCTATCCGACAGCCTCCTCCTCTAAATCCTAACTTCGCGCTCCTTCGCGCCCTTCGCGGGTTTAAATCTTCGAGGGTTTAAATCTTCGCGGTTTCCATTTTGGCGAACACCGCCATCGCCATGTGCCCGTCGCCGGCCTCCTCTTCGCCGAAGTCGCCGAGGGTTTCGATTTGCTCAAAGCCAGCCGCTTTGAGCAGCAGCTCGATCTCGTATTTGGCATACCAACGCAGGCGCGAGGTCTTGTATTCCGCCTCGGCGATTTTGCCGTCGGCATCGAGAATCTCAAAGCGATGCTGCACCTCCATCAGTTGCTCGCAGCGGTCGATCTCGTTGCAGGAGTGGCATA
>QIKC01000016.1 GCA_003232855.1 Verrucomicrobiales bacterium | reverse complement strand
GCCCACACCAAAACGCGCAACTTCGACATGGCCGCAGCCGCTTTCGCACGCGCGGTCGAACTCGATCCCAAGGCGTTCATGTCACGCTTCAACCTTACCGAAATCCACTTCGTCCAAGGAAAATTCGCTGAGGCCGAAAAGGCGTTCAACACATTGCTGACCGACAACCCCGAGTCCCCCGAGGCGACCCGGGCGCTGATCGAATTCAAGATCCTCATCTGCCATTTGAAGTTGGACGACGAGACAGCAGCGCGCGAAATTCTGGACACCTACGATTTTCTCGACGATCACCCGGGGTTCTACTACGGCAACGCCGCCATCCACTTCAACAAAGGCGAGGATGACGATGCGCGCTCGTGGATCTCCTCAGCGAACAGAGTCTACCCCCTATCTCAAAACAATATCTACGTCGATTCCTTCATCGAAGTCGGTTGGATCGAGAACCTCCAATAGCCTCACGGCAGTTACCGCGATCGCCGATAGTGGCGCCAGCACTCGCGGAAACCCGACGCAAAATCCTCCGGTCGCCGCGCCAGCCAGTCGACGATCACCTCCTCACTGAAGAACTGCCCGGTTTCCACCTCGCTGCACGGCCAGCGGAAAGGCCCGCGGTGGACGCAGCGGAACAGGCGAACGAACTCCCACCCGGTGTCCTCACAGGGGTCGATGCGGGCGATCTCCTGCGGCTCAACCTCGACGCCCAGCTCCTCCTCGATCTCGCGCTTGGCGCCTGCGGCGTAGCCTTCGCTGACATCGAGATGCCCTGATGAGCTCGAGTCCCACAGACCCGGAGCGATATCCTTCAGATGCGAACGCCGCTGGAGAAACAGCTCCCCCCGGCGATTGAAAACAAAACTATGCACCGCCCGGTGCAACAGCTTCTCGGCATGCACCTCGCCCCTGCTCCGCTGGCCGATCACCACGTCGTCCGCATCCACCACGTCGAACATCTCGTCACTACACTGCGGCGTATCCTTCAAAGGATGCTGATCGACAAAGCGCGTCAGCTGCAACCAATCAGCCAGCGATAGTTCCTCGGCACGCGCCATCTCGGAAATCCCCAGCGCCGCACAGACCTCCTCCCAGCTCGCCCCCTCCAGCGGCAGGCGGCGTTTGAGCTGTTTGCGCCGCTGCGCGAACCCACAACGCACCAGCCGATCAAAAACCTTACGGTCAAACGGCGCGACCTCTCCGGGCGGGCGAGCGCGGAAGCGAACCACCGACGAATCGACAGCGGGCCGCGGATAGAACGGCTCGGGAGGCAGAACGCGCAGCGGTTCAACCCGCCAACCCGCACCGATCATCAAGGTCATCCGCCCGTAATCCTTGCTGCGCGGACTGGCCACCAGCCTCTCCGCGACCTCCCGCTGCAACATGAACACCGCCTCCACCACCGGCGTCGGCGGGTCGAGAAAGCGCCGCAATATCTCGCCGCCACACGAATAAGGAAGATTGCCGATCGCCTTCACCGGCCCCTCTGCGAACAGCGGCCGCAGATCGAAGTCGGTCGCATCACCCTCGATCACCTCCACCGTCGGCTCCTGCGCAAAGCGCTCGCGCAAATAAGCGGCGAGCTTGCGATCAAATTCGACCAACAGCAGACGCCGAACCTTGCCCGCCAGATGATCGCTGAGCGCCCCTGTCCCGGGACCAATCTCGACCACGATATCATCCGCCGCCGGGCGCAGAGCGGCGACGATCCCCTTCGCCACCGACGAATCGGTGAGGAAATTTTGCCCCATGGCTTTACTCGGTCGCACGCCGAGGCCATCTAACAATGCTTTCAAATCGGTGCCCACGGCGCGCAGTCTATCGCAAGCTCCCCCGACAGCAACCCCCTCCGACACCGGGATTCGACAGCGGCGCCACACGCAACGAGAGTCCCGCGACACCGACCGATGACCCTCGCCACGAAAACCACCCTTTTCCGCATCGCCATGACGCCGCTCTTCGTCGTCCTGGCCGTGCGCTACGGTGACAGCGTCGATGCGGGAACCCCGGACGCGCTCGCCCGCTGGGCGGCAGTGATCGTCTTCGCCCTCGCCGCCGCCAGCGACGCGCTGGACGGCTATATCGCCCGCCATTTCGACCAAGCCAGCCGACTCGGAACCTACCTCGACCCGATCGCCGACAAGCTGCTCATGTGGTCCGCCCTACTGACGCTGACTTTCGCCAACTGGGGACAAACCCTGCCCATATGGTATGCGGCGCTGATTTTGGCCAGAGATGTCATCCAACTGAGCGGCGCCATCGTCATCGGATTCATGGCCGGAGACATCAAAGTCGTGCCCCACTGGTCGGGAAAACTGGCCACCGGGCTTCAGATAGCCGCCATCGGCTGGGTGCTTTTGGGCATTTTAGCCCCTCCCGTCGCCGCCATCGCCGCCATCGCACTATTTTTCACTTTTATCTCCACCGTCCTTTACATCCGCGCCGGGCTCTGTCAATTGCCCGACCACCAATATGGCCGACCTAAACTCAGCTAGAACCGTAGCCATCGTCGGCCGTCCGAACGTCGGCAAGTCGGCCCTTTTCAACCGCTTCGCCGGTCGAAGGATCTCCATTGTCCACGACCAACCAGGAGTCACCCGCGACCGCATCGCTGCGGATTGCTTCCTCGCCAACCCGCCGTTCACCATGATCGACACCGGTGGCATCGGCGCCAACCCGGACGAAATCTTTGGCCCCGCCATCGAGCAGGAAGCCGACCTCGCCATGGAGGCCGCCGAGCTAATCCTCTTCGTCGTCGATGCCCTCGAAGGCCTCACCCCCGTCGATCGTGCGCTCGCCGAATACCTGCGCAAGACCGAGAAACCCGTTTTCCTCGTCGCCAACAAAGTCGATGAAGACCGCCACCGCGCACTCGCCGACGAATTCGCAGCCCTCGGCTTCAACCAAGTTCTGGCAGTCAGCGCCGCCCACAATCGCGGCATCAGATCACTGGCCGACAAAGTCGCCGCTGCCCTGCCCGAAGCCGATCCAGAATCTCTCAAAGCCCGCCTCAAGACCCCGCTCAAAATCGCCCTCATCGGTCGTCCTAACGTTGGCAAATCTTCGCTCGTCAATTCCCTGCTAGACGACGATCGCACCATCGTCAGTGACATCCCCGGCACCACCCGCGACGCCGTGGACATCCCCTTCAGCCACGGCGGCACCGACTACATCTTCACCGACACCGCCGGGCTCAGAGCGCGCAACAAACAAGACACCTCGGTAGAAATATTCAGCGGCATGCGATCCAAATCCAGCATCCGCCGCGCCGACGTCTGCGCCTTAGTGGTCGATGCCGCACAAGGCGTGACCTCCCAGGATCGAAAAATCGCCGGCCTCATCAGCGAGGCGGGCAAACCCTGCCTGATCGTGGTCAACAAATTCGACCTCTACCACCCCGACGCGCCAAAATCCGCGCGACTGGAATCGATGCATGAGGAAATCGCCGAACAGCTCTTCTTCATCCCCTACGCCCCCATCGTCGCCACCTCAGCGAAAACGGGCGAATCCGTGCGCCGCATTTTCTTCGGCGTCGAACAGATCCGTAAAGCCGCCTTGGCCGGGCTCGGCACCGGCGAACTCAATCGCCTCTTACAAACCGCCCTCAGCACCAAACCCCCGCCCTCCGGCAAAGGTGGCCAGCGTTTCAAACTGCTCTACGCGACGATGGCCAAGTCGCACACCGATGACCGCCCGGTACCAGTCTCCGACTTCATCCTCTTCTGCAATAAAGCCAAGCTGATCCCGCAGTCCTACGAGCGCTATCTCGAGCGCCAAATTCGCGAATCCTGCCCCTACACCGGCATCCCCATCCGCTTCGTCTACCGCGAACGCACCCCGCGCAAGAGGCGCTAATCGCGCCGCGCTTCGAATCAGCGCCTCGGAAACAACGTCGCGCATGTTCGCCGCTCATCCAGCACTCCGGCACGCACTAGGCTCAACTCGTAGCGATAGACCCGACCTGGGTTCGCTCCCCTCTCCAATTTCCTCTAGGACACCCCGCAAAAGACAAGTTCCTAGCAATTCTTTGCCCGTACCATAAAAAAGACAC
>QIKC01000170.1 GCA_003232855.1 Verrucomicrobiales bacterium | reverse complement strand
CGGGTCGGGAGAGGCTGACGCCGGTGGCGAGGGGCAGGGCGCGGCCGTGGATGAAGTGGACGCCGTGGCCGTTGACGAAGTAGGGGAAGCGTGAGGAGCAACCGATGCCGGCGATGGTGCAGATTTTCTCGTGCGGTAGCTGCATCTTCTCCAGCACTTTGAAGAAGGAGGCGAGTACTGCGAAGTCGCCGCAACCGGGGCACCAGGTGGGGTGGTCGGCGGTGAGCGCTTTCTTGGTCAGCTTCGGTGTCTCCGGGGGGGCGATAGTAGACATTTTTTAAAATTTGAGATCTGAAATTTGAGATTTGAGATTTCGGGAAGGTTAGCTGAGTGATTTTTCGATGGCGGCGAGGATTTCGCGAATTTTGAATCCGAGGCCGTCGGTTTTGGTGAGGCTTTCGATGGCGGGGTTGGCGTAGCGTCCGCGCAGTAGGGTGGCGAGTTGGCCGTAGCCGTAGAGTCCCTGGTCGTTCATCTCGATGACGAGCACTTTGTCGAAGCCGTCCATGATGGTGTCGATGCCGTTGGGCATGGGGTGAATGTGGCGCAGGTGGATGGCGGAGACTTTGCGACCGCTGGCCCGGACGGCCTCGTGGATCGGGCCCCAGGTGGAGCCCCAGCCGACGAGCAGGACTTCGCCTGTTTCTTCTCCGTGAATTTCCAGAGGATCGAGGCTGGCCGCCAGCCGCTTGAGTTTATCGCGGCGGCGATCGGTCATCTTTTGGTGCATCTCCGGGTTGGAGCTGGGGTGTCCCCATTCGTCGTGTTCGAGGCCGGTGATGATCGGGTATTTGCCGGCGACGTGAACCATTTCGCCCTTTTTGTTCTCCGCTTGGGAATCGACCATGCGTGTGCCTGGGGGCACGTGGCGGGTCTGGCCGTCGAGCGGGTAGGGTTTGTGCTCTTCGGTGCGCGGGGTGAGGTCGAGTTCTGGTTCGACGACGTTGGAGAGGTCGGGCTCGGGGAAGGCCTCGATGCGGGTGGAGAGTGATTGGTCGCTGAGGATGATGACTGGGGTGCTGTATTCGCGGGCGATGCGCGCGGCTTCGAGGGCGATGTGGTAGCAGTCTTCGACGTTTTTCGGGGCGAGTACGACGCGCGGGGTGTCGCCGTGGCTGCCGTAGATGGCCTGCATGAGATCGCTTTGCTCGACGCTGGTGGGTAGGCCGGTGGAGGGGCCGCCGCGTTGGACGTTGATGACGATGAGTGGGAGCTCGGCCATCGAAGCGTAGCCGAGCGCTTCCATTTTGAGGGAGAGGCCGGGGCCGGAGCTGCCGGTGATGGCGAGGTGACCGGAATAGGCGAAGCCGATGGCGGTGGAGACGGCGGCGAGTTCGTCTTCGGATTGTACGAAGAGGCCGCCGTATTTTGGCAGCTCGCTGCGCAGTGTTTCCATGATCGACGACCATGGGGTGATCGGGTAACCGGCGCCGTAGCGCACGCCTGCGGCGAGTAGGCCGTAGGTCATCATGGTATTGCCGTCGGTGGTGATGCGGTTGTCCGCTTTTGCCTCGCCGGGTTCGAAACCGTAGCTGCGGCCGAGTACGTCGCCGAGTTCGTATGCGTAGCCGGCGTCGAATGCCAGCATGGCGTTGCGCAAGACGCTCTCGTG
The DNA here is from genome assembly GCA_003232855.1 of Verrucomicrobiales bacterium. GTDB lineage: Bacteria > Verrucomicrobiota > Verrucomicrobiia > Verrucomicrobiales > DEV007 > SZUA-55. Next base: position 2,462 of record QIKC01000170.1, on the reverse strand, counting down.
CTTTTTCTTGAACTGGTTCTCGATGATGTGGACGAGTTTGTCGCGGTCGAGTTCGAAGAGTCGGGTGAGGAGTCCGAGGACGAAGATGTTTTTTCCGCGGTCGCGGGCGGAGCCGCCGATGGCTTCGACGGTGGTGCTGGTGATGGGGAGGCCGACGAAGGTGACTCGCTTGTCGCTGAGGTCGGGTTCGACGTGGTCGGAGTCGTAGAGGCAGACGCCGCCGTCGCGTAGGGAGGAGAGGTGGCTTTGGTAGCTTTCCTGGTAGAAGGCGACGAGGAAATCGGCTTCGTCACCGGGGGACAAGACCTCGCCAGAACCGATGCGCACCTGGAAGATGGAGGCGCCGCCGGAGATGGTCGACGGGATGGTCATGTAGGTCATGACCTCCTGGGCGCTGCGACCGGCGAGGCGGGCGAGGAAGCCGCCGATGGTTTGGATACCGTCCTGCGAATTACCCGCGAGGCGGATCACGGCGTTGTCGATATCCTCAGGTTGTGAGGGGGCGGAGTCGTCGGCGGGCGACGGTTTTTTGTCGACGGTTGAGGTGGTGCTCATTCGAACCGGGTAAAATACGTGATGTGTGTTTGATGGCAAGCAGTTAGGATTGTTCCCGACGCCTTGGAAAAGACGGTGATAAAAGCGTGCTTTGACGAAAAATCAAGGGCTGGAAGTGGTCAATTTCGCCTGTTTTTCGTCGCGGCGGTCGAGGTTTCCAAAACCTTTCCCTAACGGGGGTTGCCAATGGCTCAGATTTGGGGTGAATTGGGGTACGAATTGATGGATTCTGAACAGCCGAAATCGAGGAAGAACCGGCGCTGGTTGCGGCGTTTCAAGCGTGTTGGGATAGGGGTGTTGTGCCTGTTCGTGGTGTTTTCGTTGCTGTTGGGCGCGGTGTTGTGGCTGGCGTATAAGAATCCGACTGCGACGCTCAGGCTGGCGTTGGAGCGTTTTGCTCCGGGGCTCGGACTGGAAATCGCGACTGTGGAGGTCGATGTGTCTGGACGTATCGTCTTGCAGGGCGTGGTTTTGAAAGGGGCTGCGGGGGCGGGTGTGCAGCGGCTGGATCGCGTGGAGATCGGGTATTCGGGGATGGGGTTTGGCGTTTTGTGGGAGGGGCGTATCGATTCGGTGGTGGTCGATGGCGGGCATTTCGCGATTGATGAGGCGTTTCGCGAGCGTTGGTTGCCGACCGGTTCGGAGGGAGGGGAGATCGATGAGGGGGCGTCGTTGCCGGGATGGTTGGGGCGGGTGGTGCCTCGTGAGATCGCGGTCGAGGGGCTCGGGGTGGAGTGGGCGCTGGAGGGGTTGCCGCCGGGTGCGGTGCAGATCGACTTACGTAGCGATGGGGCGGTGGGGCATTTTTTTGGTCTGGGGGTAGATATTCCGGAGCGGCATGTTTTGCGGCTGAGCGAGGGGCGTATCGGGATGGGGGCGTTGCGGTTTGATGCGCTGGAGGTCGAGGTGGCATTTGGGGATGTTGTTATCGCCGATTTGGATGTTGGGGGTTTGCAGGGTGTGTTGACTCCGGAGGTGATGGAGATGTGGGATGCGCTCGTTGGCGGGGCGCCTGCGGATGAGGCATCGCCGAATTTACCGCCGGTGGTGCTGCGGCGGGCGCGGGTCGAGGCGGCGCGAATTTCCGTCTCCGGGTTCGATGGCCTGCCCGAGGTCGATGCGCAAATCGACATCGCTCTGGAGGGGCTCCGCTTTGTCGATGGGGAGTTGCGCTCGGCGGCTGAGCAATCGGTCGTCGTGCGCGATCTGGTGGTCGATGGTTCGGGCGCGGCGGCGCGGCCGCTCGTGCAGTGGGGCGAACTGGAGGTGGTGGTGGTGCCCGATGAGGTGATCGCAGCTGGGTGGGTGGAGCGTTTTCACCTGCAAGGCTTGGATATTGAAGTTTCCAAAAATTCGTTAGGAAATATGCTCGATGTGATCGCCGACCGCGGGGAAGGTGATGACGGGGCGGGGATGGGTTTCCCTGAATTAAAGGTTCGCGATCTACAGATGGAGCCGGCGTTGCTCTCTTTCGACCCCGGCGGTTTGTTCGACGGTCTGCCGGTGGCGACGGCGACCGTGCAGATGCGGAGCGAGGCGGCAGAGGAGGGGGATGTCGCTTACGTTATAGAGATCGGCGAGATCGAAGTGCGGGAGACGGCGGTGAGCGAGGCGGCGTTCGCGAAGGGTGGCGAGATCGCGTTGCGTTTTAGCGCCTTCGGGCTGCAGCGCGATGGGCGGTTGGACGCGGTGGAACTGAGTGGCTTCCGGGTGGAGATCGGCGAAGAGGTTCAGCGCCTGAGCGCCGCTTTTTCCGGGACGGGAACCGACGACGTCGCCGCGCCCGCCCCTGCCGAGGAGGATGACGAGCCGACGCTGTCGGTGGCGAAGATGACCGTTCGCGACACGGTGATCACCCTGCGCGACGTGGTTCCAGACGTGTTGCCTTACCTGCCGCTAAACATTGA
>QIKC01000073.1 GCA_003232855.1 Verrucomicrobiales bacterium | reverse complement strand
TCCGTCCGAAAATTCCCTCAGTTTCGCTCCGCCCCCAAGAGCCGGGTAGACAACCCGGCCTACGCCTGCCTTGCCAGAAGTATCAAACCTTTTGGTCGATATTTTCCATAACCAGGAGCGACATCATGATTTCTTTTACTTCTCATGCGTAAGCCCTGGGACGTTAGGGCAGTGCGGCGAGGTAGCGCTTTTTGATCTCGGCGAGCTGGGCGTCGAAGGCTGTGAGCGAAGCGTTTTCGGCGTCGAATTTCTGTTTCGCGGGTGCGATGGGGGGTTTGGCGGCTTGCTCCTCTTTCTGTCGGGTGGCGAGTGCCTGCTTGGCTTGGGTCGCGGCTTTCTGCGCCGAGGCGAGGGCGGTGCGTGTGGCGGGGAGTTCGCTCTTTACGAGGGCTTGGAGTTTCGTGACCTCTTTGTTAGCGGTCGCGAGTTTGGCGCTGGCGGCCTTGGTCGCCGCTGTGGCGGCGGCCAACGCGCTGACCAGGTGCGTGTGCGCCTCGCGTGCTTCGCTGGCGTTGGCGGCCAGTTGGCCTCTGCCTTCTGCTTTGCGGTGGCGTTCAAGGTTGATTTGTTCGGCGGCCCATGTCTGTCGTTCTTTTTGCGCGCGCGTATGAAGGGTTTGTGCTGTCGCCAGTGCGGCTTTCGTCTCGTCTGCCGATTTTGCCTTGGCGGTGCGGGTGGTCTCGGACTGTTTCATCGCTTTTGTTGCTGTCGCCGCTTTCGCGACCGCATTTGCCTCGCTTTGCTTGGCGTCGGTTACGGATTTTTTGGCGGGGGGCACGGCGTCTTGTTTAGATTTGAGGATGTTTTGCTGGCCGGCGAGGGCGCTTTTTGCGGCGGCTAACTGGGTGGCCAACTGCTTCTTTTTTTCGACGTCGGTCGCGGCGGCGGCGATCGCCGCTTCGATGTCTTTGACTGCCTTCGCTTTGTTATCGCGATCCTTGGCGGCGGCGTCACGCTCGGCGCTGCGTTGGGCGAGAGTTGTCTGGGCGGTCTTGATCCCTTTTGCTCCCGCGCTTTTTTGAGACGATGTCGAGGCGACCAGAGCGCGCGCGGTTTCGAGTGCTTTTGATGCGGTATCCCGCTGGGCAGCGGCGGTGGAGGAGGCGTTTTGCGCCTTTTTCAGCGTTGCTGTGCGGGCGGCCAGCGCTTTTTCTGCTGCCGTGAGCCGGGAGTGGATTGAGGGTGGGTTGGCGACCAATTTTCCCGCGAGTTTGCCATCGGCGCTGTTGAATACTTTGACCTCGCCTGTCCAATCGGCGACGATGAAGCGCGCGCCGTCGTGGGTGAGGCAAGCGGTGACGGGGAACTCGGCGAAGTCTTTTGCTAGCGCTTTTTGTGCGCCGTCTCCGTCCCATATTTTGGCCTGTTTGTCGCGTCCGCAGGTGACGATTTTGCCGTTGCCGGTGAAGGCGATGTCGAGGGTGCCGCCGGCGTGGGCTGTCCAAGTCTTGATTTGTTTGCCGCCGTTCATCTCCCACAGCCGCACCGATCCGTCCTCGGAGGCGGAGGCGAGCACGTTTGAGTCGGCGCGCCAGCTCACCGCAGTGATCGCTTTGGTGTGGCCTTTGAGAGTGTAGAAGAGGTTGCCGGTGCCGGCTTCGACCACGAAGAGATTGCCGTTGCGGTCGCCGCTGGCCAGCAGTACTCCGTCGGGGCTGAAGGAGAGGGAGGTGATCCAGTCGGTGTGCTTTTTCATTTCGAGCAACTGCTCGCCACTGTTGGTATCGAACACGCGGACTTTGCGCGAGGGGCCGCCGAGGGCGACGAGCGAGTGGTCGGCGCTGAGGTCGGCGGCGAGCACGCTATCGAATTCGTTGCCGATTTCGAACACGCGCTGTCCGGTCTTGACGTCCCAGCCGACGACTCGCCCGAGTTTGCCTCCGCGGCCGCCGCCTGCGATTACGATTTGGCCGTTGCGGCTGAAGGAGATGTTCTGCGGGAAGCCTTCGGGGAAGGGCAGTATCCCGGCTAGGCGTAGGGTGTCCGTGTTGTAGAGGAGTAACTGGTGCGGTGCAGCGATGGCGATCAGGGGCGCCCACGGGCTCGACGTGATGTCGGCCGGGGCGAAGGCGCGACCGGTGGTGACCACGGGTTCTAGGAGGAGATGGTCGGGCATCGGTGGCGGCCCTTCCGGTTTGCCTGTCGAGGGGGCTGCGAGGGCGATGCTCATCGAGGGGGCGGCCTTTTTCGCCTTGCTGTTCGATGTTTCTAACAATCCGCCAGATATCCATTTTTCGACGAGATCGAGTTTATCCTTCGGCAGCATGCCGCCCTCGGGCGGCATCTGGGGTTCTTCCAAGTGGGAGATGGATCGGAAGAGGCGCGAGTCGGCCGGTTGCCCGGAGACGACGAGCTCGCCGCCGGAGCCGCCTGCCATCATCGACGAGTAGGTGGTGAGGTCGAGTCCGCCCTTGGCCTTGTCCGGGTTGTGGCATGAGAAGCACTTGTTCTCCAATAGCGGGCGCAGGTGATCCTCGTAGGTGACCTTTTTCGTTTCTGCGATCGCCGTGAGCGGTGCGAGGACGAGGGCGCAGGCGATGGCTGTGGAGCCGTGGCGGCGGTGTTTTGCTAGAGATGAGAGGTGTGGCACGGGGAAAATTGCTAGTGGTTAAACATGAATTCCTTGGCGTTGAGCAGCGCCCAGAAAATGTCTTCGAGCCCCTGTTGCTGTTTGGCCGGGTCGGGGTCGAGTTTGGCAAGGAGTTGCTTTTGTTCGGCTGCGGTGGGCTTGCGGGAGAAGGTGCGGATATAGAGGCTTTCGATGATCTGTTGCGGCGGTTTTTTGGCGGCGAGCATTTTTTTGACGATTTTTCCTTGTATGACGCGCTGGCCGGTGGTGTTACCGTTTAGGAGGTGCAGCGCCTGGCCGAGGTTTGGCTCCATTTTGACCTCGCTAGAGCAGACCGTCTTGCGTTCGGTGCGGCCGAAGGTCTTTAGAAAATAGTTAGAAATATTTCCGTCAGCGATTTGCACCGCTCGGGCGCCGAGTGGTAGGCCTTTGAATTTGTTCTCGGTGGCGGTGGTTTGGCTGATGGCGTCTAGCAAGACTTCGGCGCGCATGCGCCGGATGCTGGCGTGTGAGAAGTTTTTCGAGTCGCCGCTGTTGCTGGCGTTGGTTTTGGTCGAGAGGCCGTAGGTCCGCGAGGTGCAGATATCGCGCACTAGCCGCTTGAAGTCGTAGTCGTATTCTGTGAATCGCTTGGCGAGTGCGTCGATGAGTTCGGGATTCGACGGCGGGTTGCTGATCCGGACGTCATCGACCGGTTCGATGATGCCGATGCCGAAGAAGTGAGCCCAGACGATGTTGGCCAAATTACGCGAAAAATACGGATTCTGTGGCGACGCCATCCACTCGGCTAGGACCTCGCGGCGATCCTGACCGGAGGCGATTTTTGGTTTATCGGCGCCTAGGAAAATCGGCTGCATCACGCGCTTGTCGACCGGGTGTTTCATGTCCCCTTTGGCGAGGTTGAAGACGACGGTCTCGCGCGGGTCTTGTGCTTTTTTACGGCCGATTTGTGAGAAGAAGGCGGCGAAGGAGTAGTAATCGTTCATCGTCCAGCGGTCGAAGGGGTGGTTGTGGCATTGCGCGCATTGGAGGCGCATCCCCATGAAGACTTGGGCGACGTTTTCGGCGACTTTGAGGGTGTCTTTTTCGGCCTGGTAGTAGTTGGTCGGCGGATTGCTGAAGGTGCCGCCGGTGGCGGAGAGCAGCTCTTGGACGATCTTGTTGAAGGGGGTGTTGGCGGCGATGCGCTCGGCGAGCCAGTTGTGGTAGAGCAGTGTCGATTTGTAGGGCAGTCCTTGGTTAGGGGCGCTGCGCATTTGCAGTAATTCGGCAAACTTCATTACCCAGACTTCGGTGAATTCCTTGCGCGAGAGCAGGTCGTCCACCAGCGCGTCGCGCTTGTCTGGGGAGGTCGCTGCGGCGAAGGCGCGGAACTCGTCCTCGGTGGGTAATTTTCCGATGATGTCGATGGTGGCGCGGCGCAGGAATTCCTCGTCGGTGCAGGGGGCGGAGGGCACGAGCCGCAGCTTGTCGAGCTTCTGCGCGACCATTTTGTCGATGTAGTTCTTGGGCGGGAAGG
>QIKC01000027.1 GCA_003232855.1 Verrucomicrobiales bacterium | reverse complement strand
CGGGGCAGCGGTTTTTTTGGGATGACGAGGACGTGGTGCGGCGCTTGCGGGGCGATGTCGTTGAAGGCGATGCAGAGTTCGTCTTCGTGGATGATGTCGGCCGGGATCTCGCGAGCGATGATGCGCTCGAAAAGGGTCTGCTCCGACATCGTGTGAGGGGCTTGGTGGTTATTTGAGGATGAGGCCGAGCTCGCCGCCGGCGCGGCGTCGGGCGAGTTCGCTGGCGAGGAATTCGGCGATTTCGTTGGCCAAGTTTTCGCATTCGCGGTTCCATCGGCCGGCGCTGGAGATGCGTTTCACCGCGGAGCGCAGACCGTCACAGAGGATCTGGGTCGTGCCGCTGCTCTCGCTCTCGGCGATGCGTTCGCCGAGTAGGCGGAAGAATTCTAACTCGTAACCGTCTCCTGCGTCGAGCGCGATTTCTGCCAGCGAGATACGAACCGGCGGCGGTGCGATTTCTAAGGTCTGTGCGATGTCGTCACAGCCGAGGAAGGCGAGCACGCGCTCGATCTTCCCGTAGAGTTCTTCGATGGTGATGGTGTTGCGCGGGAAGCGGTGGCGCAGGTATTCGATGACGGCGCGGGTGATGTCCCCGGCGAAGAACCAATCCGCGTGTCCGGCGCGGCGGGCGGCTTTGGTGATTTCGTCCGAGAGCCACCGCGCTTCGTAGGTGACGGCTTCTTGGTTTCCGAATTTGAGTAGTGGGAGTTGATCCTGTAGGCAGACCATTTTTTTGAGAGAGAGTTGGTTGTGAAAATCGGGTTGTGAATCGAGGGGGTGCGATAGTTGCCGATCAGTGGAAGGAACGCAAGCTATTGGCTGAAAAAATCTGACTGATTTCCGTCGGCGTTCGGGCGGCGTTCGAGGGACTCGATTTCGTCGATAAATTCGCCGATTGCTTGGAATTGTCTGTAAACTGATGCGTAGCGGACGTAGGCGACTTGGTCGATGGATTCCAATTTCTGCATCACACGGGCGCCGATTACCTGCGTTGGGATCTCGCGCAGGCCGTCGCTTTGGATTTCCGAAATAATCTTATCCGTGGCGTTTTCGAGGATATCGATACTCACCGGACGTTTTTCACAGGATTTCATCAAGCCTCCCAACAATTTATCCCGACTGAAGGGCTCGCGGACGCCGTTTCGTTTGACCACCCGGATATCACTGTGTTCGAGGTGTTCATAGGTGGTGAAGCGGTGGCCGCAGCCTAGGCATTCGCGCCGGCGACGGATCGCCAGCCCGTTCTTCGCCTCGCGAGAATCGACGACTTTATCTTTTTGTTCTCCGCACTTGGTACACCGCATAGATTCTGAGGCGACTGTGGTCGCTTCTCCGCTCTTAGGTCAATCATGAATCGTCGCGAGGCGCAAAAAAAATGGCGAATATTTCTGCGCCTTGCTGGGCGGGCAAATCTGCGGCAGAGACGTTGACAGAAAACCTCGCCAAGCTACTATGCCGACGTGGATCGCCTGCGGGGAGAGTAAGGGGATGGCGGACACAAAGCCGGAGTAGCTCAGGGGTAGAGCAATTCACTCGTAATGAATAGGTCGTCGGTTCAATTCCGACCTCCGGCTCCATTCGCTACTGCGGCATGAAGCCGAGATGAATCCTGGGGAGAGGAGGATTTGCCCGCGAAGGGCGCGAAGGGGACGCGAAGGGGGGAGGACAGTGGCTGACGCTTCTAGCGGCAGTTTTTCGGGCTTCTTTAATTTAGAGCTGACGACGGATTTTTTGACAGAATTATTGGAGGACGGCTGCGCCGCCGCTTCAACATCCGCCAGTCATCCCAGCGCCTCCGAGCATCCGGAGTCGGCCTCACCGCGGCCAACTACAGTGGATGCTGGGTGAGTGGGACTTTGAGCTCGATGGGTTGGGCGCCGGAGCCGTCGGGTTTGCCGGATCGGGTGTAGAGGATACCGCGCAGGTGGGTGGGGTTTTTCGGGCCGAACTCGGAGGTGCTTAGGGTGAAGGTGAGGGTGCCGTCATCGGTGCGGGTGGGGCGCTGCTCGACATCGGAGTGGATGAGGCCGTCGTGGCAGAAGAAGTAGGGGCGCTTCGGCGGCGTCGGTGAGGTGCCTTCTACCGGTTGCAGCCGCAGGGTGATGGTCTCTTTTTCGAGCAATGCGGTGGCGGTCCAGAGGGTGTTGGTTTTGGCAAAGGTCGAACGGGCGGCGGCGATGGGTTTTTGCCAAAGGCTGGCCTTTCCCGGGTTGGCGGAGATGGCGAGGGTGAGGCTGAGATCGGCGGAGGCGGGATGGCAGGTTTTGGCGCAACACATCCAGGTGGCGCGGGCGCTCAGGCGGAGAACGGTGCCGGGTTCGGCGTCGGCCGGTGCGGTGAGGGGGACGACTAGGAACACTTCGTCGTGGTAGCCGTAGGCGGTGTAGGGGCCCATTTTGACCGTCTCGGGCTGTGGCCAACGGATGGGTGCGGTGGTGAATCCGGCGGGCAGTTTCCACTCGATCGCGGTGCCGAGGCCGACGATGCCGGGGCTCTTCCAGTAGCTGTGCCACCCTTTGTCGTGGGCGAGGCGTAGGGCGAGGTCGATGGTTTCGCCGGGGGCGATCGAGGTTTTGGCGGCGACGATCTCGGCGATCAGGGCGCCTTCGCGAACGGGGCCTTCTGCGGTGGCGACGGCGGTGGGCAGCGACAGGCTGGTGGCGATGGCGAGCAGGAGGTGGCTAAAATTCTGCATTTCCTGGTGTGCGGGGGAAGGGGATGACGTCGCGGATGTTGGCGACGCCGGTGACGAACATGAGCAGGCGCTCGAATCCCATGCCGAAGCCGGCGTGTGGGACGCTGCCGTAGCGGCGCAAGTCGGTGTACCAGGAGTAATCGTCCGTCGATACGCCGTGTGCGGCCATGTTTTCTAACAATAGGTCGAGGCGTTCTTCACGTTGGCTGCCGCCGACGATTTCGCCGATGCCGGGGACTAGCAAGTCCATGGCGGCAACCGTTTTGCCGTCGTCGTTGCTGCGCATGTAGAAGGGTTTGAGCGTTTTGGGGTAGTCGAAAACCGTTACCGGGCTTTTACAATGTTCTTCGGTTAGGAAGCGTTCGTGTTCGGTCTGCAAATTGACGCCCCATTCGACGGGGTGTTCGAAGGTGCGGCCGGATTTTTTTAGGATGTCCACTGCTTCGGTGTAGTTGATCCGTTCGAAGGGTTTTTCGACTACGGCGTGCAGGCGGTCGTGCAGACCTTTGTCGACGAATTTCCCGAACAGCGTTAAGTCTTCGGCGCTGTGTTCCAAGGTGTCGGTGACTAACGATTTGACCATTTCTTCGGCGAGCGCCATGTCGGTGTCGAGGTCGCAGAAGGCCATCTCTGGCTCGATCATCCAGAATTCTGAGGCGTGGCGGGTGGTGTGCGAATTTTCGGCGCGGAATGTCGGGCCGAAGGTGTAGATGTTGGAAAGGGCGCAGGCGAAGGCTTCGCCTTCGAGTTGGCCGCTGACGGTGAGGTAGGTGCGTTTGCCGAAGAAGTCGCTGGTGGCGTTCGGGTCGGCCTGCATTTCTTTGCCGTCGAGGGTGGTGACGCGGAACATTTCGCCGGCGCCTTCGCAGTCGCTGGCGGTGATGATGGGGGTGTGTACGCAGACGAAGCCGCGTTTTTGGAAGAACTGGTGGACGGCGAAGGCGAGTCGGCTGCGGGTGCGGAAGACGCAGCCGAAGAGGTTCGAGCGCGGGCGCAGGTGGGCGATGCCGCGGAGAAATTCTGGGGTGTGGCCTTTTTTCTGCAGTGGGTAGGACGCGTCGGAGGTGCCGACGAGGCGCATGGAGGTGGCGGTGATTTCCCACGTTTGGCCTTTGCCCGGGGAGTCGACGAGCTGGCCACAGATTTCGACTGAGGCGCCGGTGGAGGCTTGCGGGAGGTCGTCCGAGCCGGGGATGCCGTGGTCGACGATGGCTTGGATATTGGCGAGGCAGGAGCCGTCGTTGAGGGAGAGGAAGGAGAAGCCTTTCGAGTCGCGGCGGGTGCGAACCCAGCCGCGAACGGTGATGTCCCCGGTGGGTGGCTTTTCCATGGCCAGGGCGTGTTTGATGGGGAGCGACATGGGTGGCGAGTCTAGCGCGGGATGCGGGTGCGCGCA
>QIKC01000233.1 GCA_003232855.1 Verrucomicrobiales bacterium | reverse complement strand
TATGCAACACCGGCACGGTGCCGGTGGATCTCGATGGCTTCGCGCTTTTCGAAGCCGTCGGGTTCACCTTTGGGGCGCTGGTGTTGGCGCCGGGGGAGTATGCGGTGGTCGCCGCCGACGCGGTGGCGTTTGCGCAGCTCTATGGTGGTGGGATTGTTCTGGCCGGCGAGTTCGTCAGCGGCTCGCTCTCGGATTCGGGCGAGCGGGTGGTGTTACAAGGCGCTGCTGGGGAAGTGGTGCACGACTTTTTTTATTCGGACGATTGGTATTCCGCGACCGATGGGGAGGGGGCATCGTTGGTCGTCGTCGATGCGGCGGCGCCGTTGTACCGCTGGGGCGAGAGCGGCGGATGGCGCCCGAGCAGTGCTCGCCACGGATCGCCGGGGGTGGTCGATCCGCTGCCCAATCCATCGCCGCTGCGAATCAGCGAACTCATGTTCAACCCGGCGGATCCGAGCGCCGCTGAGGAGGGGGCGGGCTTCGACGACAACGACGATTTCGAGTTTGTCGAGCTGTTGAACACCGGCGATGCGGTGCTGAATTTGGCGGGCTACCAATTGGTCGGCGCCGTGACTTTCACCTTCGGTGCTGTCTTGCTCGCCCCCGACGGGCGGCTGGTGGTGGTGCGGAATCGGGCGGCTTTCCTCATGCGTTACGGCACGGACGAACCGGTGGCTGGTGAGTATGCCGCAGGTCTGAGCAACGGGGCCGAAGAGGTTCGCCTGCTCGATCCGGCGGGTGGTATCGTTTTGCAATTCACCTATGATGGGGATTGGTACGACGCGACCGATGGCGCGGGGCGTTCGTTGACATTGATCGACCCGCTGGCGCACCCCGCGACTTGGGGCGAGGCCGATCGTTGGCGACCGAGCGCTGCGGTAGGCGGCACGCCAGGGGCGGGGCCGGATGCGTATTTTGGCTGGGTTTGGCAGGAATTTTCGGACGCCGAGGCGCTCGATCCATCGGTCTCCGGGCCGCTGGTGGACGCCGAATGTGACGGGCAGATTAACCTGATCGAATTCGCCCTCGCCACCGATCCCCAGCGCCCCGGCGCCTCGGGGTTGTTCGTCACCGCAGTTGAGATCGGCGCGGATTGGTATTTGGCGATGAGCTACCGGGTCAATCCGCTCTCGGATGCCGCCATCGAAGTCCAGTTCACCTCCGATGCGGCGGTCTGGCTCGCCGCCGATCCGCAGTTCGAGACCTACATCGATGACATCGCCGCCGACGGCACGCCGCGCGTCACTGTTATCGACAGCCTGCCCATGTCCGCCGCGCCGGAGCGCCTAGTGCGGATACGCGTCACGCGCTGAGCGCCGCTCGTGATGGGCGCGCTTCGGTTAGACGGTGGCCAGCTCGCCGAGCTTGGCCTTGATCGCGTCAAAGTCCGGCAACTGTCCGGGATTGTCACTGCTCTCGGCGTACTGGACGGTGCCACTGCTATCGACGACGAAGGCGGAGCGTTTCGGCACGCCGCCCATGTTGAGATTTTTGTCGGGGAGGAAGCTGTCGTAGGCGATGCCGTATGCTTTCGCGACGTCGTGTTCGTAGTCGCTGGCGAGGGTGAGTTTGATGCCTTCTTTCTCCGCCCACGCCGCCTGCGCGAAAGGGTTGTCGCCGCTGATGGCGATCACTTTGGCACCGAGCTTCTCGTAGGCGTCGAGGTCGCTGGTGACGCTGCACAGCTCTTTGGTGCAGCCGCCGGTGAAGGCCATCGGCACGAACAGCAGCACGACGGGGCTACCGCTATTCTCGGTGAGGGTCACGTGAACCGGGCCGTCGGCGCTGAGGGTGGTGAGTTTGAAATCGGGGGCTTTGTCTCCTACGTTAAGCATGTTTTTTTTTGGTTCGGGATTGATCTGGCCGGAGTATAGATTCCCGTTGCCTGTGGTCAACCGGGCAAATTCACCCAGCGTTTCTAGATGCCAAATCGAGACATCCTCTCAAAAATTATCCGCAACCGCCGCAGTATCAAACCGGCGCAGATGGATTCCGGGCGCGAGGTCCCGCGCGAGCTGCTCGACGCGTTGTTCGAAAACGCCAACTGGGCGCCCACGCACGGGTTCACCGAACCGTGGCGCTTTAAGGTGTTTCGTGGTGAATCGCGGCAAGGTCTGGCCGAGCAGTTGCAGGCGCTCTATCGTCAGGAGGTGCCGGAGGGCGAATTCCGTCAGGACAAGTTCGACAAGCTGGGGCGCAATCCGCTGCTGGCGCCGGTGGTGGTGGCGATCTGTATGGCGCGTGGCGATAATCCGAAAATCCCGGAGTTGGAGGAGATCGAAGCGGTGGCCTGCGCGGTGCAAAACATGCACCTCACCGCTAGCGCGGCGGGGCTTGGAGCGTTTTGGTCATCGCCACCGATTTTGGGCTGTGATGGCATGCGCGAATTTCTCGGGCTGCGCGCCGCCGATCGCTGCCTCGGGCTATTTTACCTGGGCTGGTTGCGCGAGGGCGAGAACTGGCCAGAAGGCGTTCGTCGGCCGGCTGCCGATAAGGTCGAATGGCGTTAGAGTTCGTTTTGTGTTAGAGCGGCACCACTAGCCCCTCCGCTTCGGCGAGCGTCCGCTGGCCAATGTCGAAGGTGAGGAATTCAGTCGCGCCGATTTGCAGAGCGGTGGCGACGTGGAGAATGTCAGCAAAGCGGTGACCGCTCGATGGCGTGTGCTTGGCGCTGAGCGATTCGGCTAGCTCGTGAACCTCAGGCCAATCGACCGGGTTGATGCCGATCTGGCCGGTGGCGAGGTCTTGTTGCAGGTCGCTCATCATCTGTTGGCTCTCTGTGAGTGGAGTTCCTGTCACGTCGTTGTGGGCGTGATGGAAGTTCTGCAAGCGCAGTGACTGCCGGAACTCGAACAGGACGAGCGTGGAGACTCCGATAGTTATCCGGAGGGATTGCAGGAAGGGGATGGCGATCGACGAATGAGCGTCTGCTCGGTAGGTCGAACAGAGGAACGAGGTTTCTGCGAAGGTGCTCATCCTTCCTGTCCTTCAAGTTCGTACGCCTTTATGGCATCGAGATCTTCTTGGCTGAGCACCCGATCCCCCGAAATACGGCGCTGACGCGCTCTAATATCCGGCCAAACTACGGGCTTTTTGGTTTCAGTCACCGGTCGTGTGAGATGCGCCACCGGCACCCCGCGTCGTCGGATTTCGATGGTCTCGCCCTCGGCAAGCCAGGTTTCGAGTTTGGAAAACTCGTTGCGCACTTCGCGGATGGTTGCGGTTTTCATGTGGACATAATACGTCCACATAATTTCTGGGTCAAGCGAAGGGTCAAAACGACACGATTTTGTCGATAAACAGCGTTTGAGTTTTTGGCCGACATCTCCGACTGTCGATGAGGATGTGCCTGAGACGGTCGCCTATCGTCCTCGTGGCGATGGGAGGAAAGTCCGGACACCACATGGCAGCGTCGCCGTATGAAAATGCGGGAGGCCGATGGCGAAAGCTCCGGTTGACGGAAAGTGTCGCAGAAAATAGACCGCCCAGAGGAAGCTTCGGCAGACGATGGGTAAGGGTGAAATGGCGAGGTAAGAGCTCACCGCCCCGAGGGTGACCGAGGGGGCAAAGATAAACCCCGCGCGGTGCAAGACAGAACAGGGAGAACAGGTTGCCAGCCTGGCTCTGCGAAAGCGGAATGATCCCGGGTAATAGTCGCAGCCTTCGAAAGAGGGCCCCTGGCGACAGGGAGATAAATGGCCGTCACCCGCCCGCGCTCCGGCGAGGGTGGGGACAGAATCCGGCTTATGACGGCGCATCCGCCTCTTTGTTCTCCCGCCCCCTTTCCCGGGGGCGGGACTTACGCATGAAAGCTCAAACGCGTGGTGTAAGTGCCTGGCACCTTTTTGGTAATTTTTTATTGCCCGCGAAGGGCGCGAAGGTCGCGAAGTTGGGAGGAATGGCGGGGCGGGTATCGTAGTGGTGCGGGAGCGGTTGGGGCAGCGTCGTGTTTGGGGCTGTCGCCAGGAGTGTTGCTTTTTCTTTGCAGATCCGAACCTTCGTGTCCTTCGCGCCAATAGTGTTCGGCATGATCTCTGCTTAGGTTCGTTCTGATCTTTTGGGGCAGGGCGGTTCTAGGCTGCGGGGCTCGCCCAACGCCGTTTT
>QIKC01000113.1 GCA_003232855.1 Verrucomicrobiales bacterium | reverse complement strand
TTCGGCAGTTGGTCGAATACAAGAAATTCAAAGACGTGGCGAGCTATCTGGAGCAGAAGGAGGCCGAGCAACAGCTGGTGTTTTCGGGGATTCCCGAGATTCCTGAGGCCGAGCCGGAGGAGGCTGCGCCGCTACCGAACGTCGGCATCTTCGACCTGATCCGCGCTTTCCAGGGGGTGTTGCAGCGTTTTGACAATGATGATGATCTGGCCGAGATCGTCGATGACCGCTTTACCGTGGGCGATAAAATCGATTATTTGCTGGCCGAGGTCGGTCGCGGGCGGCGGCTCCGATTCCGCGACCTTTTCGCCGCTGCGAGTACCCGGAGCGAAGTGGTGGTGACGTTTCTCGCTCTGCTCGAACTGATGCGGTTACGGGAGTTTCGGGTTCGTCAGGAGCGCTCTCTCGGCGAAATTGAGATCGAGCGCACTGGTGATGGGGAGGGCGATGACGAGGCGCCGGAGCTGGGGATTTAGCGGGGCGAGTCTTTTAAAAGCGTTTTTTTTCGCGTCGTCGTGGCTTTTTTCACCGCTTCCCGAACGGGTGGGGTTTCCGGCTTGACGGTATCGACGGAACCTCTATAGTTCGCCGGTTACAAAAAGGGTGGGTCCGTCCCGCTCTTTTTTTGTCCCATAGAGAGATACGGATGACTAGCGAAATACAAGCCCTTTTCGATTACTACGAAAAGGAGAAAGGAATTGCCCGCGACACGATGGTGGAGGCGCTTTCGACCGCCCTCCTTTCCGCCGCGCGTAAGAGCGTCGGCCCGGCGCGCGAGTTGCGTGTGGAGATCGACCCTGACAAGGGGAACAACAAGGTGATCGCCACGTTGATTGCGCGTGAGGAAGTCACGTCGCCATATGACGAAATATCGATGGCGACGGCTCAGAAGATCAAGCCGGGAGCCGAGCCGGGCGACGAGATCGACGTCAACTTGACGCCGAAGGACTTTGGTCGCATCGCGGCGCAGACCGCGAAACAGACGATGATGCAGCAGCTTCGCCAGGCGGAGAAGGCGATGATCTACGAGGAGTTCAAGGATCGCGCCGGGGACATCGTCGGCGGCACCGTGCGTCGTTTTGACAAGTCGGACGTGATGATCGACTTGGGCAAGTTCGAGGGAACGATGCCTTCACGCGAGCGGGTCACGACCGAGGAATATAATATCGGCGACCGCATCCGCGCCTACGTCGTCGCCGTCGAGAACGGTGCCCGCGGCCCGGAGATCATCCTTTCGCGCAGCCACCCGAATTTCGTGCGCCGCCTGTTTGAGTTCGAGGTGAGCGAGATCGCTGATCACACCGTCGAGATCCGTGGGATCGCTCGCGAGCCCGGTTTTAGGACGAAAATCGCCGTTTATTCGGCTGATCCGAAGGTCGATCCCGTTGGCGCTTGCGTTGGTTTGCGCGGGGCGCGGGTCAAGAACATCGTCCGCGAGCTGAACAACGAGAAGGTCGATATCATTCGCTGGAGCGAGGATATTCCCGAGTTCGTCACCGACGCACTGAAGCCCGCCGTCATCCGCTCGATCGAGGTGCAGGAGGAAGAGCACCGTATCCGCGTGACCGTCGATGAGGAGGAGCTTTCCAAAGCCATCGGTCGTCGTGGCCAGAACGCCCGCCTGACTTCACGCCTGCTGGGGTGGGATGTTCAGATCGATAAGGACGAATCGCAGCACGAAGCTTTCGAACAGCGCGTCGTCGATGCCGCAGAAGAGTTCGTCGCCCATCTCGGAGAGGGCAGTCTTGATCTCGAAACGGCGATCAAGTTGGTCAAAGGCGGTATCGTTAACCTCGATTTCTTCTCGATGGTCGATGCCGACGATATTGGGGAGATCCTCGACGGCGACACTGAGGCGGCGACGAGGATCCACGCTGCGGCGAAGATCGCGTTGGCGAAGATTGCCGAATCCGCGCCTGCCGAGGGCGAAGGGGAGAGTTCTGGCGCGGCCGGGACAGAGTCTAAAGGTGAGCCGGAGTCCGCATAAATTGCGGGAGGGATTCACCATGAGAACGAAAATAAATTTTGATGCCATCCAAACCGAAACCGGAAGATTCCGAGCACCCGAAGAAATCGGCGGCTCCCGCAGTAGCTGATACCGCAGCTGAGACGGACGATACGAACGACGGTAAAGAGAAGGCTGGGGCGCTGTCGCTGTTCGAGCAACAGGAGAAGCGCGAGGCGAACAAAGGGCGCAAGCGGACGGTCGCGGCGCAGACGGGTGAGGGGACGGGGATGCTGCCGCCGATTTCGAAATTTCAGGACGACGGTGTGACACCGGTGCCGGGGAAGAGTGATGCTCCTGAGGAAGACGATGCCGACGATGGCGATGGCGATCTCAAAGTGATCCACATCAAGCCGCCCATCATCCTTAAGGATCTGGCGGCGAAGATGGAGATCAAGCCATTCAAGATTATCCAGGATCTGATGGAGTTGGACGTGTTCGCAAGTCTCGATAGCTCGGTCGAGCCCGAGGTGGCGGCGCAGATTTGTGAGAAGCACGGTTTCACCTTCGAGAAAGAGAAGCGTGAAAAGGGTGGCGGGGTACACAAGGTCGAAGAGGTGTTCGAGGAACCGCCGCCGCCGCCGGAGCCCGAAGTTGTCGAAAAAGGGGGTGAGGAATTACCGTTGCGACCACCAGTGGTGACCGTGATGGGGCATGTCGATCATGGCAAGACCTCGATCCTCGACGCCATCCGCGAGGCGCGCGTGGTCGCCGGAGAAGCCGGTGGGATCACCCAGCATATCAATGCGTACAGCATCAAACACGGGGATTCGCACATCACTTTCATCGATACCCCAGGACATGCTGCGTTCACTCAGATGCGTGCGCGCGGTGCCGATGTCACCGACATCGTGGTGTTGGTGATCGCTGCGAACGATGGGATCATGCCGACGACGCTGGAGGCGATCGACCACGCCCGTGCAGCCGGGGTGACGTTGATGGTGGCGATCAACAAAATCGACCTGCCGACTGCCGACTTGAATAAGGTCATCGGGCAACTCCAGCAGCACGGTTTGACGCCGGAAGATTGGGGGGGCGATACCATTTGCGTGCAGACTTCGGCGACCGAAAAGCTCGGTATCGACGACCTGCTCGACATGATCGCGCTACAATCGGAGGTGCTCGAACTGCGCGCCAACCCGGAAGGCCCGGCGCGCGGCTGCGTCATCGAGGCGAGCAATAAAGCAGGCAAGGGCGCGACGGCCAGCGTCTTGATCCAGACCGGTTCGCTCAAGCCCGGCGACCCGTTCATCTGCGGTGCCCACAGCGGCAAGGTCAAACTCATGTTGGATGATCGCGGCAACAAGATGGAGGTCGCCGGCCCGTCGATGCCGGTTGAAATCATCGGCTTCAGCGGAGTGCCGAGTGTCGGCGACGAACTCGTCGTCATGGACAACGAGCGCGCCGCCAAGAAGATCGGCGAAGAGCGGCAGGCGGTGCTCAGGCAGGAGAAGCTGACGGCTCCGCCGCGTGCTCGGCTGCAGGATATTTTCTCCACCGGGCCGATGAAAAAGACGCTCAACATTATCCTCAAAGCCGACGTTCAAGGGTCGGTTGAGGTGATCGAGCAGTCGCTTTCGGAAATTAAGAGTGACAAGATTGATATCCATTTCCTGCATTCTGCGGCCGGCCCGATAACGGAATCTGATGTGTTGCTTGGCAGTGCCTCGGATGCGGTGATCATCGGTTTCGGCGTCAAGGTCGAGAGCAAGGCGCTGGCCGCCGCCAGACGTGAGAGAACCGAGATTCGCCTCTACAGTATCATCTACGAGCTGATCGATCAGGTGAGGGAGGCCATGGTGGGGATGCTCGATATCGAGACCCGGGAGAAGGAGTTGGGCCGAGCCGAGGTCAAAGAGGTGTTCAGAATCAAGCGTGGTCGCGTCGGCGGCTGCATCGTCACCGAAGGCAAGATCAACCGCAAGGCGCGCGCGCGCGTGATCCGCGACGGGCAGGCCGTGTACGACGGCGGCTTCGTCACCCTGCGGCGCTTCCAAGACGATGTCGACGAGGTCAAAACTGGTCTCGAATGCGGTATCCGCCTAGGTAGCTATCTCGAATACGAGCCGGGCGACATCATCCAGTGTTACGAGTTGGAGAA
>QIKC01000336.1 GCA_003232855.1 Verrucomicrobiales bacterium | reverse complement strand
TACCTTCCGATCCCCAGTAGATGTCTTCCTGAGGCTCCCAAACATCCTCGCGCCCTCCAGCAAACCCGATCGTATTGAAGCCCATCGATTCGAGCGCCACGTTACCGGTGAGAACCATCAGGTCAGCCCATGAGATTTTTTGACCATACTTCTGCTTAATCGGCCAGAGCAATCGACGTGCCTTATCCAAGTTGACATTGTCCGGCCAACTGTTAAGCGGAGCGAAGCGTTGCGTGCCGTCCGATGCTCCACCGCGTCCATCCGTGGTGCGATAAGTGCCCGCGCTGTGCCATGCCATCCGAATAAAAAACGGCCCGTAGTGCCCGTAGTCGGCCGGCCACCAATCCTGCGAATCCGTCATCAACTCATCGAGATCCTTCTTCAAGGCATCCATGTCGAGTTTTCGGAACTCTTCGGCATAATCAAAATCGGCATCCAGCGGATTACTCTTGGCGGAGTTTTGCTGAAGAATCTGTAGGTTCAGCTGATTCGGCCACCAGTCGCGGTTCGATTTGGCGCCAGCGACAGTGTGTCTTGATGCAGGAGCTTGCGCACCCATCACGGGGCATTTACTAATATCATTCATATTTTTTTCAGGTGAGGTTTGAGCAAACGCGTTCCCACCATTGGATCCTAACCAACCGTTGAGAGCCAAGGCAACAAGCCAAACTGGCACGGCTCCTTTGACGAGTCGTGTCGTGTGACTTTGAGAGGACCCACTTCCCGTGGGGCGTTTTAATGGGGTTATGTTATTCAGCATGAATTTTCTCATTGTGTTTGTTGGAATTACAACTCTGATCTAAATTCGACCGCTCGCTACGAACTGCGATGCAATCGGGACAGGTGCCCCAATAGATGACTTCTGCCTCATCGATATGAAATCCGGAATCGTCGGCGGCGGTCAGGCAGGGCACTTCACCGACCGCGCAATCGACGTCGGCCGTCTTTCCGCAGGCACGGCAAATGACGTGGTGGTGATTATCATCAACCCGATCCTCGTAGAGTGTCGGCGATCCAGCAGGCTGAATACGCCGGATGAGGCGCTTTTTGGTCAAAATTCCGAGCGTGTCATAGACGGCCTGTCGCGAGATGGCACCGATTTTGACGCGAACTTCCTCGGCAATCGCATCAGCCGTGCCGTGCGGTCGGCTCGAAACCGCCCGCAACACGGCCAAACGTTGAGCCGTAATGGGGATGCCATGTTCACGAAGGAGATCGGCTGGGTCGGGCATCAATCAAGAGTTGATCCAATAATGGACTTTGTCCAATTTTTTATTGAATAAAGAGAACGTGATGCTTCGACACATCCTCCCCCATTCGTGTAAATTCGCGTGTATTCGCGGGCAAATCCCCTCCTCTACAGTGCGGCCACCCGCGCCAGCGCGGCGGCGGTCCAGACCATCGGGTAAAGGCGCTCGTGATACCAGAGTTTGGCGAAGTAGAAGCCGACCGGCGAAGCCGGGAAGTGTCGCCCACTACGGGTTGCGACGATCAACCAACGGGCGCCGCGACGGATGGCTTCGCGCTCGCCACCGCAAGCGGCTAGAGCATCGATAGCGAGAGCGGTTTCTTCGATCGTCGAGGGCGAGGCAGCGGATTCGCCGCCGCCCCAACCGCCGTCGGAATTCTGTGCGCGACGCAACCAGGCGGTGCCGCTTTGCAACATAGCGCCGCGTGGCTCGCAGACGGCCAGGGCCTTGACGACGCTGGCGGTGCCGTAGGTGAGATTGTTCTCGGCGGCGAGGTGCTGATTGCCGAACCACAGTGGCGACCAGGCGCCCGTCGCGATTTGCGTCTCCTTCAGATAGCCGAGCGCCTTCTCGGTGGCACGCTCGGCGCGAGCCGCTAGCGCAGGATCGATGCGCGCGCCCCAGGCCGCCCAAGCGAGCAGAGTGTGCGCCGTGAGATCGGGGCTGCTGCGGTCGAAGGGCAGCGCGCCCCAACCCCGACAAAAGGTGGGGATGCCGCCGTCGCGATTCTGCAAATCGAGCGACCAGCGCACGCCCGCCTCTGCGGCGGCGACCACGTCGCGATCGGGGCGCTCTTCGGATAACAAATCGATGGCCAATAAGGCTCCGGCGGTATCATCGGCGTCGGGCACGCCGCCGGGGAGATCCGTCCAAGCCCAGCCGCCGGGCGGAGAACAGGTGAAGGGGTGAGTCTCGCGGTACTGCTGGTTGAGTAACCAGCCCAAGACGCGCTCGCGGTCGGCGGCGGAGAACCCTTTGGCTCCGACCAGCCCCTTCACCGCCAACGTGCTGCCCCAGGTGGCGAGGTCGGTGTCGATCGGCCAACTGCCATCGGCGCGCACCGAGTCACGCAAGAAGGCGACCGCCCGCGGCACGACGGGGTGCGCGGCCTGACCTGCCCCGGCCAGAGCCATGGTGACAAAACTGGTCAACGGCGTAGCCTCGAGGTAGCCACCGCTCGAAGGCTGAATCTCCGCCAGCACCTTCGACGCTCGCCGCCAAGCGCGGGAGCGAAGCGCGCGCAGCGGCAGCGCCGGCGGGCGATGCACGAAGCGCGCATAGCCGATGGCGATCAGCGCCGGCAGCGCATAACTAACCACCGGCAACCGCAGCGTCCCGAACCAGCGGCGCGGCAGGGCGGCGACCTCGAAGGGCAGCGGCAACACGCGGCGCCACGCGGCAGCGGGCTCGCCAAGGCGCCCGGCCAGCGCGCAGGTCATCATGATCGGCACGGCGAAGGTGCGATCCTTCCCATAACGCACGGCCACCGCCGCTGCGAGGTCGCCGGGTTCGAGCGAGCCCGCCGCCCCGCGGATCCACCCTTCCGCCTTGGCCTCCGCACCCGCCGCCCCGTCTCCAGCCAACCCGAGCGCCGACCAACATAACAAAGTTGTGGAAATATTGCTAAAGCTGGCCGTCGTGTCGCCCCAGCCGCCATCGGCGTTTTGGTGATCGACCAACCAGCGCACGCCAGCGGCGACCAGTTCAGCATCGTCGGGATCCCCGACCAGCGACAGCGCCATCACGGCGGTGGCGGTAGAGAGCGCGCTGGAGGAAAGCTCGCCCACCCAATAGCCTTCCACGCCGCGCTCGGCGAGCAGCGCCGCGCGAGTGTTGGTCAGTGTTTCGGAAAGCTTATCGATTTTCATTTTAAAGGCAGAGAAAGAACCACGAATGGACGCCAATGAACACGAATTATTGCCGATTTACGAACCATGCCTCCCCTCAAAACCTCAACAACTCCGTAATAATTCGCGAAAATCCGTGTTAATCTGCGGTTAAATCCTCATAGACTGAGATGCCCGAGCGCGAGCAGCCCATAGTAGGTGTATTCGAGGTCGAGCGCCTCATCCGCCCAATGCCCATGAAAGCCGCCGTCGTTGACCCACAACGAATCGACAAAATCGAGGCAGTGCTCCTTGAAGTCGCCAATCTCCACCTGCAAGCCGCCCAACGCATGCAGCACGACCGCAGTCGAGAGCAGGTCGGGCATCGGCGCCGCCGGGAAAGCGCGGAAGCCACCCTCTTCGTGCGCGCAACCTAACAACCAGTCGCCCATCCCCTCCGGGATTGGCACACGTAAATTGCGCGCCAGCGCCACACCCGCCGCCGAGGCAGTGGCCGTCCCCTGCCGCATCCCCGGCTCGTTCCCCCAGGCACCATCCGCCGTGCGCAGCGCATCGAGACAACCCCCGATCCGCCCCATCTCCGGCGGCTCGCGACGGTGATCGGCATAGGCGCCGTAGGCGAGCAAGCAGCCATAGGCGCTGCCGCCCGCCGCGTCGGGTTTCTGGTGGTAACCGCCGTCCGGCGTGCGGAAGACCTCGATATTACCCAAAATTTCCCCCAGCCGTGCGGGCGCCTCGGGCATCGCCGACCAGGCGCGCGCCAGACAGCAACGGTGAACAAAGTCGAGCCCTTCACCGCCGCCGAAGGTCGTCAGGTAGGCGACGATTTTCGCCGCTGGCAAGTCTGCTTGCAACGCGGTCAGGCCGTCGATGGCGAATACCGTATAGTAGAGATCGCTGTCCCCCGCCCGGTCGCAAAACCCGCCATCGGCGTTCTGCCGCGCGCGGATAAAAGCCTCCACCAGCCCCGCCGCCTCGCCCAGCACCGCCGGCGCCAGCCGCGCCACCTG
>QIKC01000220.1 GCA_003232855.1 Verrucomicrobiales bacterium | reverse complement strand
ATGCCGATCAGGTTCGGTGTCACCATGGCGAAAATCATCGCGTCGGAGAGTTTCAACACATTGCTCAGGGACGCCGCCGAGCCGATGATGATGCACAGGCAGAAGAACCCTTTGTAAACCAGCACCGCCTTATCGGCGCGCTTGCCAAACATGTAAATCACCGCCTGTTCCCCGTAATAAGACCAGGAAATCATCGTCGAGAAGGCGAACAACAGCACGGCGATGGCCAGCACGTAGGGAAACCACGAAATCACCCGCTCGAAGGCCAGCGAGGTGATGGGAACTCCCCCCATATCTCTCACGTCCGCCATCTTCACCCAGCCCTCACGCTCGTCGATCTCCTCGAATTCTTCGTCGTCCAGCGGCCGCACCTTGACCCACTTCTGGTTCTTGCCGTCGATCTCGACGCTCTCCCGTTCGATGATTCGCAGGTACTCGCCCTTCGTCACCGTGTCGCCGCCAGCGCCGTCCGCACCCGCTTTGTCTAACAACACGATACCCGCTTTGCCAGCCGGCACCTCATCCACCTGTGCGCCGATTTTCCACGTGCCGCCGATGATGATCACCAGGGCGGTCATGGTGCAGACGACGACCGTGTCGACGAAGGGCTCCAACAGAGCGACCAGGCCCTCGCTGGCCGGCTTGTCGGTCTTCACCGCCGAGTGCGCGATCGGCGAGGATCCCAGACCTGCCTCGTTGGAGAATGCCGCGCGCTTAATGCCCTGAATCAACACCCCCACGAAGCCGCCAAACAAGGCTTGCTCGGAGAACGCACCAGTAAAAATTTGCGAGAAGGCATCGCCGAGTTTGTCGATGTGGGTGACGATCACCACCAGCGACGCCAGCATGAAGATCCCGCACATAAACGGCACCAGGAAGGAAGTGACGCGGGCGATGGTGACGATGCCGCCGATGATCACGAAGCCGACGATCACCGCCAGGATGGCGCCGAAATACCAACTGTCGCCACCGGTGAAAACATGAAAAGTGCCGGAGAACTGCGCGTGCGCCTGATTCACCTGGTACATGCAGCCCGCACCGATCGCGCCGCCGATGGTCATCAACGCGAAGAATATCGCCAGGATCTTCCCGATACCGGCCATGTTTCGCTCCGCCAGCCCCCGGCTCAGATAATACATCGCCCCGCCGTGAACCTTGCCGTCCGCATCGATCGTCCGGTAGCGCACGCCGAGCGTGCATTCGCAAAACTTCGTCGTCATCCCACACAGTCCCATCGCGATCATCCAAAACGTCGCACCCGGGCCACCCAGTCCCACCGCGACCGCGACACCGCCGATGTTGCCGAGGCCAACCGTCGCCGAGAGCGCGGCGGTGAGCGCCTGAAAGTGCGTGATCTGCCCCGGCGCCCCCTCCGGGGTGTACTTGCCGCGCACCGTTTTCAGCGCCAGCCCGATCTTGCGCAAGTTGATGAAACGAAAGTAAATCGTCAGGAAAATCGCCGTCCCTGCCAACGCGATCAGCACCAACGGCAGACCCTGCCCCTTGACCTTAATCGAGAAAAAAACCACCTTGTCGGCCACGTTAGCGATCGGCTCGATGATTCCATTGATGAAGGTATCGACTCGGAAGCCGGCCTCCCCCTCTGCCGCAGCAAAGGCCGATCCCCCTGCGGCGAACAGAAGAAAGAGCACGGCGAGGATGCGGGGCAAAGCGAAGCGGGAGCTCATAAAATGGATGGATTTTCTGGCGCTAGAGTAGAGGGAAGGTAGCGACTTTGTCGAGAATTTCTTAAGGGGTCTTAAAGAAAACTGGGCAAGCGGGCAAATTTTCTGCATCTGGCTTGCAAATCCGCGTCATAAAATCTAGTGGAATAAGTGATCACCATGAATTTCGCCGCCAAGCTCCCTTGTCCTCATGCAAATCGATGGCCAGTATCGATTGAAATAATCCACCCCCGCCCACACCAAACGATGAAAAAATCGCCCCTCTTCTGCATCTTCCTAGCCCTCTTCGGCGGCCTGTTCCCCCAGCCACTCAGCGCCGACACCACCTTCCTCAACACCGACAAATTCGCCTGGGCCGCCAATACCGGATGGGTCAGCTTCCGCCACGACCAGCCCGACTCGCCCGAGGGCGTCGTCTTTGGCGAATCCTTCCTTAGCGGCCTCGCCTACTCCGCCAACACCGGTTGGATTAACTTCGGCGATGCCACGCCTAGCAACGGCCATACTTACTCCAATGCCGCCTCCGACCACGGCGTCAACCACGACGGCGCCGGCAACCTCTCCGGCTACGCCTGGGGCGCCAATATCGGTTGGATCAACTTCGACTGGGCCAACGCCGCAGACGCCGCCCGGCCGCGCGTCGATCTCGGCACCGGCGCTTTCACCGGCTTCGCCTATTCCGCCAACACCGGCTGGGTGAACCTCGGTAGCGGGCAGTTGACCACCGCCTCCATGCTCTCTGCGGACACCGATGGCGACGACATCGCCGACCACTGGGAAGAATTGCACTTCGGCGGCCTTGGCGTTGCCAACTCCACCTCGGACAACGACGGGGACGGAGCGCTGGACAAAGACGAATACACCGCAGGCACCGACCCGAACGACAGCGCCAGCTTCATGAAAATCATCTCCCAGAGCTACGACGTCGATCTCACCGAGGTCACTCTAGAATTCTCCACCGCCCCCAACCGCCTCTATCGCATCGAGTTCAACGACGACCTTGAGAGCCCATGGACCAACTCCCCGTTCGGAATTTTCGCCCCCGATGCCGGAGCCACCACCACCAAGATCGTCACCTTCGCTGCCAACACGCAACCCGCTCAGTTTTTTCGCGCCGTCGCCATCAGACCCCTTGCACCCTAGATAAAAAATGGGGAATCTCCCACCCAATCCTTCACTAAACACGAACATAGTCACATCTATTATGAAAACAAAAACCAGCCTCCAAACCCTAGCCGCCCTGAGCGCGCTCGCCTTACCCATCACCGCTTTTGCTCAGGCAGGCGGCCCGCTTGACCCACCCCCCGGCGCCCCAGCGCCCTCCATGAAATCGCTCGACCAAATGGAACCACGCACCCCACTCATCGACGGCGCGCCCGGCGTCGATGTCTCCCCCAACGGCACCATTACCATCTCTGCTACCGGCTCATACTACCTCACCGAGAACCTTACCGTCTCCGAGGGCGACGGTGTCGCCATCAACGCCCCCGGCGTCACCCTCGACCTGCGCGGCTTCACTATCACCTCCACCTTCGCTTCACCTAACGGCAACGGCGTCAGTATCAACGCCAACCACGTCAGCGTGTACAACGGCCACATCATCAGCGGCACCACCTTCGACCCCGACTCCCCCGACGACCAGTTCACCGGGGGTGGATTTAACAACGGCGTAATCGCTGACGAAACCCGCACCAGCATCCGTATCCGCGACATTTCCGTCAGTGGTTGTGACGCCGCCGGAATCATCGCCGGTTTGACCATCTCTAACCTCGTCGAGTCCTGCACCGTGCAAACCGTGGGATCCATCGGCATCCAGGCGGGCATTGTCCGCGACTGTAACGTCAGCCAATGTGGCAACGTGGGCATCGTTGCGGACACGGTGATGAATTGCCGTGCGGAGAGCACGGGTGCCAGCGGCATCGTCTCCTTCGGCACCGTTAACAACAGCTACGGCTCTACCAGCGCAAGTTTGGAATTTTTCCACGGCATCTCCTCCACCGGCATCGTCAACAACTCCTATGGTAAATCTGATGGCGGAGATGGCATCATCTCCTCCAGCACCGTCAACAACTCCTATGGTATATCTGACGGTGGAAATGGCATCAGATCCGCCGGCACCGTCAGCAACAGCTACGGCTATACCAACGGAGATTCGGTATTTGACGACGGCATCCGGGGCACCCGTTCCGTCAGCAACAGCTACGGCTTTAGCGACCACGTCGATGGGGGGCACGGCATCGCTTCCCTAGGAACTGTCAGCAACAGCTACGGTGTGACATCAGGCCTATCGGGTATCAGAGCCGGAGAAAATTTCAGCAATGGTGGAAACGTCATCAACAGCACCGGAGTCAGCACCGGAGTAAGTGGAAGTTCTCACGGCATCGCCGCCTTCTTCACCGTCAATGCCAGTTTCGGATCAAGCATTAGCGGCGATGGCAT
>QIKC01000129.1 GCA_003232855.1 Verrucomicrobiales bacterium | reverse complement strand
GGAATCGATTTGAGATTTGAGATTTGAGATTTATGATTGGGTGGGCGGCTGGATGCGGGTTGGGGCAGCTGGCGCGGTGGGGGGGGAGGGAATCGATTTGAGATTTGAGATTTGAGATTTATGATTTTCGATTTGTGATTGGGTGGGCGGCTGGATGCGGGTTGGGGAAGCTGGCGCGGCGGGTGGGGAGAAAGTCGGGTTGGATTTATGATTTGAGATTTTTGATCTGTCTGATTTCGACGCTACGAGTCGGTGGTTTTGGCGGTGGTGACGAAGATGGCGATGAGTTCGTCGCATTCTTTGATGGCGGCGCTGATGTCGCTGGCGTCAACGAGAGACTTTCGGTCGATTACTTTGAGCCAGACGAACGATTCACGGAGTTCCTTGAGGGCGATCTTGACCTTGTGAAGGAAATCCCTGCGCGACTCCGCGCCACGCGACTCTGCATAATTCGGCGCCGGCGAAGTGCCAGAGCGCACCAGTTGCCCCGCAATGTGGTTCCCCGCTCTAGTGTTCGGCAAACTCTCGACGACGTCGATGACGATCACCGCGAAATCGATCAGCCGATCCTCAAGTTCCTGTGGTGTCATGCTCATCTCCCCAATCAAAAATCATAAATCATAAATCTCAAATCTCAAATCGATTCCCCCGCACCGCCCACGCCTCACCAGCACCGTATTCGGCAATCGATCCTCAGGTTCGTGCGGCTTCATGCTCATCTCCCCAATCAAAAATCTCAAATCTCAAATCTCAAATCTCAAATCTCAAATCAATTCCCTCCCACTGCCAGCACCGCATTCAGCAATCGATCCTCAAGTTCTCGCGGCTTCATGCTCATCTCCCCAATCAAAAATCATAAATCATAAATCTCAAATCAATCCCCTCCCACTGCCAGCACCGCATTCAGCAATCGATCCTCAAGTTCTCGCGGCGTCATAATCTCCCCAATCATAAATCATAAATCATAAATCATAAATCAATTCATAGTCCGATTGTGGTGGAGGTCGGGTCGGATGGGCTTGGGTAATTCCTCCGGGTGTGGGGCGGTGGTGCCGAGAAAGTCCTGTAGCGCGCGCAGCTGTTCGTCAGGGGCGGCGACGAGGGTCGGGTAGTCGATCTCGATGAGGGTGACGTTTTTCCGCTGCCGCAGCCCTGCGAGGGTCTGCTCCATGTGGGTCTGCTGGGTCTGGATCAGGTGTTCTTTTTCCGCGCGGGGTTTCTGTCCCCTGCGGGCGAGCATGGTCCATTGGGAATCGACGATTTCCTCCATCGGGCGCTTCATGAAGATGATGCGGTAGCGGTGTTGAGGGGGGAGTGCAGGTAGCAGGGCGGAGATGACCTTGATCGCCTTGCCTTCGGCCTGCTCGATGAGGCGTGGGTTTTTGCGTAGGGCTTTGAGGTCTTCCCATTCCCAGTAGCCTTCGAGGTTGTCCTCATCCGCCTCGCGTTTGCCGTCGTGCATGAGATCGATCCCTGCGGCGCGCAGCATCTGCATCATCAGCGAGGTACCGGAGCGCGGCAGGCCGGAGACGATGAGGAATTCACCGGGTTTGATGGCTGCTTCCTCGGTGGCTTTGGCTGCGGCTTTTTCCCGTTTTTCCTGTCGTTGGGCATGGCGTTCCCTAGCTCGAGCGGCGACGCCTGAGCGCAGGGATTCGAGCTGTTTCTTTTTTGCCACCTGGCGCTCTGCCTTGAGGCGCAGGGCGTTGCCCTCGACGGCGCGGACCTTGTCGTTGTCACCGAGCTCTTTGTATACGCGGATGAGAGCTTCAGTGGCGTTGGCGTTATCGGCGTTGAGGCGCAGGCTGTTGACCAGCGCTTGCTCGGCCTCCTTGAGCTGGCCGAGTTGGAGCAGTGCCTGGCCTAACACGGCGTGGGCGCGTGGATCGCCGTATTGGAGTTCTACGGCTTCCAGGGCGGCATCGGCAGCGCTTTGCGCATCCTCGTCGTGCAACAGGGCGACACGTGCGAGGGTGAGGCGCGCCTGATAGCTATCGGGGTCGAGCCGCAGGAGGGTTTTGGCACTCTGGCGGGCATCGTCCCATTGGGAGACGGCGATGCAGCAGCGGCAGAGCAATTCCAGAACCTGTGGGTGCTCGGGCGCCTGCTCGCGGATTTTTTCCAGATGATCGAGCGCTGCCTGGTGGTCTCCCTTCTGCAGTTCAATTTGTCCCTGAAGTAGGTGTGCGGCGAAATTGTTGCCAAAGGTTTCCAGACAGACGGCGAGGGTTTCCTCTGCTTCGGTGGCGAGGCCGAGATTGAGCTGGCTGCGGGCAAGCAGCTGCGCGTAGTCGGTGCGCTCAGGGTAGGCGGTAAAGCAATCCTCAAGCAGTGGCAGGGCATCCTCATATTTACCGGAGTAGAGGTAGGCACGGGCGAGGCTCCATTTGTTTTCCCGACCCGTCTCGTCGGCCGCTTCGGTGGGGTCGTCCGAGACTTCATCGATGTAGCCGAGCGCGACAAACTGCTCGAGCAAGGCGGTGCTCTCCTCGGCAGTGAGCGAGCCACGGGGCTGTTTCTGTCCGTCGGGACTCTCCCATGTCGGGATCGGTTGCAAAGGGTTGTTCTCGGCAAAAATTTCGTTGAGCACCCTGCCTTCCATATCATTGCCAATGGGCAGGCCAAAGGCGTGGAGGATGGTCGGGGTAATATCCAGCAGCCTGGCTCCGTAGATCGGCTCGTTGGTCGATTTCACACCGGGACCTTTGGCGAGTATTACCCCCTGGTTCCGGTGCCAGACGGTGATGCCGGCGGGAACACGCGGGGTGTAGGTGGGGCGTAAGTGATCGGAGTGGAAACCGTGGTCGGAGATCAGGAGGACGGTGGTCTCTGGCCCGGCCAAATGGAGCAGTCGCTGCAGCATCATGTCGTGGGCGCGGTAGGTGCCTTTGACCACGTGCTGGTAGATCTCGAAATCCTCATCGGTGATGCCCTCCATCTTCGGCGGATGGTAGTGCATGAAGTGGTGGCTGATCTCATCGATGGCGCGGTAGTAGATCGCCATGAAGTCCCAATCGGGATCCGTCTCCATCAGGTGGGTGGCTGCGGAGTGCACCGAGTAGGCCTCGGCGAGATGCTGGCGCAGGTTGTTGATGCGATGATCACGCGACTGGTCGATCTTGTGTCCAGCGGGGAGAAAGGGGCCCAGGATGTCCTCATCGATCTCGTGAGGTGAAACGCGGAGTTCGTTCATGCTTTCCGCCAGGTCTTCCGGCCAGTAGGTGCCAGGCATGGGCTCGGGCCATTCCGACGGGTCCTGTTCTGGGGTGATGCCCTTGAGGTGACCGAACATGTTGGAGACCATTTTGCCGTCGAGGTCGCGCTCGCCCTGGGTGGCGAACCAAGAGACGACGTGGGAGCGCAGGCCGCGTTCACCGAGCATCTCCCAGACGGTCTTGCATCGGCGGGTGGCGGCGGACACCGGCACGACCCCGCCGGAGACCGGATCGACCTCGGTGAAGCCCTGCACGCCGTGGTGGTAGGCCATTTTCCCGGTGGCGATGGAGGTCCACAGCATCGGTGAAAGCTGGGGTTCGAGAGTGGCGAGGTTGCCGTGCACCCCTCCGTCCATCAGCGAGCGGATGCCATCCATTCCGCCTTCTGCGAGAAGGTCGTTGATGATCTTCCAATCAGCGGAATCCCAGCCGACGAGGAGCAAACGTTTCTTTTGGGTCATGTATTGAAAAATGGAAAAGGTTCGAGCTGCGTCAGGTGCCGAGCGAAGCGGCAACCTTAGCAATACGGAAGATATTGTCGAGAATAGAATGATAGGCGTGCTGAAAACTCGCTGACCCCGTATGGCTGCGACGATTTCTTTGACGGAATTAACAGACTGCCTAGCGCGATAGCGCAATCAACATGCGAAGCCATACCGCAGAGCCGATCCTAGGGAGGATAATTTACAGAATTTTTTCGGACGAGGCTGAGAGGCGCGTAAGGGCGAGCGTGAGCGAGTAAATCTGCAGCTGACCAACTCGCTCACGCTCGCCCCTACCATCCGCTCCCAGCCCTCACCTCCCAGCACAGGAGGACAGCCCCCTTGAGCATTGGTGCGGATTTGGTGCGGATTCTGATTAGCCGCAAAAGGGCGCAAAAATCACAAAGAGGGAAACGGATTATGTCGGTAAGTGCCAGGTAATTTTGCCGCTTGAACTCGGGTGGCGAGGAGGTTGATCGTAGAACGGGGTTCCAAGCCCGTTCATGGGGGGGAGGGCTTTGGGAGGACGGGCTTGGAACCCCGGCCTACGAGTATGCGCTCGACGGGCTGGTCTTTGACCGACCCCGAGAAGCGCGCGTTGCCCGGCACCGGGCTACCCGCCAGGATGGACTGGATGCGCGGTAGCTCGTCGGGGTAGGATGGGCGGATCATGTGGGGAAGAAAGATTTGGGGGCGGTGGGGGTGATCGATTGATGGGGAGAATAGGCTCGTAGGTTACTGTGGATTGCTCGCGACAAATGCAATTGGATTGATGAGGCGGGAGCGGCTACCTTGACCCCATGACAGCAGCTGAGGTCAAGGAGCTTCCAGTCGGGGAGAAATTTCGCATCATGGAAGCGATCTGGGAAGATCTCCGGGATCGCTTCGAACGGAGTGAAATCCCGCAGGAACACAAGGATCTGTTGGATCTGCGGAGGGCGCGGGTCGAGTCCGGAGATGCGCAGTTGCTGGCGTGGGACGAGGTAAAGAGTTCGATCGGCCGCGGATGATCGAGATCAAGATCTCCGAAGACGCGCTTTGCGACCTGAACGAGGGCTTTCTTTTTTACGAAGCGCAAGAAGCGGGGCTCGGAGATTACTTCATCGCTTCGATCCGGTTCGACATCGAAAGCCTGAAGATCAGCGCGGGCGTCCATCGGACGGTGTATGCGGACTACCACCGCATGCTCGGCACCACATTTCCCTATGGAATTTCTATACCTTCATCGACGGTGTCGCTGCCGTTTGGGCGGTGATCGATCTGAGAAGAAACCCTGGCTGGATCCGGGATCATCTGGCGCGTTTGAATTAGGGAGTTCAGCATTCTTACCGGTGGAAAAAT
>QIKC01000370.1 GCA_003232855.1 Verrucomicrobiales bacterium | reverse complement strand
CAAAGTTCCGCCTGTCTGGCGGCGATCGCCTGCGTTATCTCAATGGGCAGGTGAGTAACGATGTGGGCAAGGCGTCGGAGTCGGCGGCCATCTCCGCCTGCGTGACGATGCAGGGGCTGGTGTGGATTTCCGTCGAAGCGGGGGGCGAGGCATTTTTGATCGATGCGGATGCTGAGCTGCGCGAATCGTTGTTGGCGCGGTTCGGAAAATACATCATCGCCGATGATGTGGAACTGCAGGATGTTACGGATGATTACGTGTTGTTGCATGTGTTAGGAGAAGGCGGCGATGGCGTGGAGAGCGAGCGTTTCGCGACTCCGGGGCGCGACCTTTGGCTGCCGCGTGGGGCGGATTTGTCGAAGCTGAATCTGATGGGGGCTGAGGAAATCGAAAAATTTCGAGTGGGGCAGGGCGTGCCGAGTTGGGGCGCGGAACTGACGCTGGAGACGTTGCCTGCGGAGGCGCTGTTGGATCGGCGTAGCGTCGATTTTCACAAGGGCTGTTACGTCGGGCAGGAGGTGATTTCGCGGGTGGAGAGCGTCGGTCGGGTCAATCGGGCCTTGGCGGCTTTGGTGTTTCATGGGTCTGAGGTGAGGCCGGGGTGGCAGCTCGTTGACGCCGATGGCGTGGTGGCGGGGGTCGTCACCAGTGTCGATTCGGCCGCCGGGAGGCTGGTGGTTACCTGAAGCGGGAGGCGGTTCCGAGCGCTGCGAAGGGCGGTGAAGAAAATTTGCTTTCATGCTCGGTGGAAATCCGGGATAGTCCCTTCACCACACAATCCTGATATACCACACCACACATGCTCCCTATTCGTTTACTCGTCGCCCTGCCTATTATTGCCATCGGTCTTGCTAGCTGCAAGACGATAGGGAAAGACGCCGGATCCGGGCGTGCGTTGGATCCCACGGTCAATACCGTGCATCTGCGGATCGAGGTGAACAAGAAGATCAAGACGGTGGTGATCGAACTCGACCCAGAAGCGGCGCCGCAGACGGTCGCCAATTTCAAAAAACTGGTCAGCGAAGGTTTTTATAAGGGCTTGGCGTTCCATCGCGTGATCCCTGGCTATCTGGTTCAGACTGGTGATCCGGGGAGCAGTGATTTCCGCGGCAAAGCGAAGTGGGGGCTCGGTGGACCGGGCTATACGCTGCCGCCGGAGTTTGGTAAGAAGCACGTTCGCGGTTCGGTGGCGATGGCTCGCCTCGGCGATGACGAGAACCCGGGGAAGGAATCGAACGGCAGCCAGTTTTACGTGACGCTCGCGCCGTTGCCCTCGCTCGATGGGAAATACACGGTGTTCGGTGAAGTGGTGAGCGGGTTGGAGGTGCTCGACGAGATGGCTAGGGTGGCGACTGACGAGAACGATATTCCCCAAAGCCGTGTCGAGGTGTATGACATCCGGCTGGTTCGGCAGGGGGCGGCGGTGGCGCAACCGAAGAAGACCGACCGCCGCGAATCGACCAAAATCGACCCCGAGGCCGGGCCGGTGGAGCGCGCGATCAGGCGGTTTTGGTAACGGCGTCTGCCGTGACGGCGCTACAGTTCACGCGGGGTGAAGAAGTCGATGAGGCGACTGCCGGCGGCGTCGATTTCGCCCCAGTAGCGAATGTCTAATTCGATGATGGCGACCGCGCCGGTGACGAATTCGCCGACCGCACCGTCTCCTGCCAACTGCTGCGCGAGATCGGCGATACCGGGGTTGTGGCCGACGAGCATGGCGTGGTCGATCTCGGCGCTTTCGTCGATGGCGGCGAGGCGTTGCAGGAGGCTCGAAGGCGAGGCGAGGTAGAGGCTCTCGTCATAGACGATTTCCGACGGCTCGATCCCGAGTTCGGCAGCGATGAGATCAGCGGTGGTGGCGGCGCGGACTGCGGTGCTACTGAGGAGGAGTTGCGGCGCGGCGCCTCGTCGTGCGAGCTCTTTTCCCACCGCTGGCGCCGAGCGCTGCCCGCGGGCGTTGAGCGGTCGGTCGTGATCGGAGAGGTGGGGCGCGCCCCAGTCGGATTTGGCGTGGCGGATGAGCGTGAGGGTTTTCATTGTTAGAATTTTTTTCGACGACTCAACTAAAGAGGAGCGCAGGGTTTTGACTGTGCAAGCCGGGCGACTTGGCCTTTAGTGAGCGAGTGAGCAGAGCCCGTCTTTTGAGAACCTATCGCCGCGCAGCACCGATGTCGATGCGGTTGGTGTTTTGCGCGTTGGCTCTTTTCGCTGCGCTTACCTCTGTGAGCGATGCGTTTGAGGTGCCGGATTTTGAGAAGAAGCTGTTCGAACTCGATTCGGTGTTTTTGGAGCCCGGGGAGCAACTGCGCGTGACGGATGCACTGGCGGCTCTGGCGGCGAATTTCCCCGGGTATGCCAAGGTGACGCCTGATTTGCAGGCTAAGGCGCTGGCGCTCGCCCTGCGTCTCGACGGGGTTCACCGTCCGGCGCGCGCTACGTTGAGTAAATTGGAGGCTGGCGAGATCCCCGATACGGTCGCGGGATTTCCCAACCCGGAGGTGGCTGCGGCGGCGTTGTGGGAGGTGGCGGAGGCGATGGATGTGAGCGATGCGGGACAGGACGACCGGTTGTTGGCGTGCTATTTGATAGACATCGCCATGCGCATCGACCCGGATCGATCAGAGGGCGTGGAGCGCTTTCAACGGCTCTCTCTGGCGGCGAGCTATAACGGCTGGCAGGGCGTGATCGGTACTGCCACGACGTCGTCTTTCGAGTTCCCGCCGTCGCCGCTTTCGGTCAGCGGCGTGGTGCCGGAGCCGGGGGAGCTGGTAAGCAGGGAGGCTGCCGGGCGCGTGATCACCTCGAATCCGAGCAGGCGTCCCGCCGCCGGTTTGGTCTTGCCGGTACAGGCCACCGTGATCGTCGGCGCGCTCGACAATCCCATGACGGTGCGTTTTTTGGACATCGACGGGGACGAGGTTCCCGGTCTCGAAAGGGTGGCGGCATTCCTCCCCGGTGCGGTCGCTGCCTCCGGGGTGGCCTGGCCGTATAACGGTGGCAGCATGAGCGTGACGATCGGCGGCGATTACCACGCATCCAACCGCGAGGGGATCGCGCTGACGGCTGGCCTGCTCGCCCGGTGCATGATCGCCGGGGGCGAGATGGGGGCTCAAGTCGCCGCCGCCGGGGGGCTGAGCGAGGACGGGTGGATCGAGGCTTTGAGAGATCCGTTGTCCCTGTTACGAGGTCTGGGC
Source organism: Verrucomicrobiales bacterium (assembly GCA_003232855.1). GTDB lineage: Bacteria > Verrucomicrobiota > Verrucomicrobiia > Verrucomicrobiales > DEV007 > SZUA-55. Next base: position 1,645 of record QIKC01000370.1, on the reverse strand, counting down.
AGGGGCACTGTGCCGGTCGTGCTGCTGCCCTCGGCGAACGTTTCGCAATTGCTCGACCTCGCCATCCTCGGAGATTTCGGGCCTTTTCTTCGACATCAAATATTCGTGGCGCCGGATCTGGCCACCGCTTTCTCCCTTGTCGTCGATCCTTCGGAGGCGACGATCAAAGCGCGGGAGCTTTTCGCAGAGGTGCAGGATTTGGCGAGCATCATGCCGCCCGGGGATTTGATCGCCAACAGTAAGGTTCAAGAGTATTTCGCCAAAATCATCAAACTGGCACCGGAGCACGCTTCTGCCGGGGTGCTGTTGCGTTCGGGGCGGGGCGACCTCCCGGAATTGATGAGTCGCAGTGGTTCCATCTATTTGCTAAACAATATGGCGGCGCCGGTGGTTCGTGTGGTCGCCGGTCGCGGGGATCCGTACGTGGAGGGTGCGGCTGCGATCTTCGCCCCTAGCAAGCGCGGCCTGCGCGACGCGCGCGCCGTGTTGCACCCGGACGCTCTGCCGCTGGCCACCGCGCTCTCCGAGATCATCGGCGAAATCGAGGTCTATTTGAGCCTAGGCGACCGCGATTCGGACAAGGGCAAGGCGTTGGAAAAAAAGATAGCCTCCTCCTGGTCGGCTCTGCGAAAAGCGTTTCGCAAACTGCGTTCCGGGAACGATCAGGATGGTGAACCCCCTAGCGATGAGACGCGGGAATAACGTCATAGTGCCCTTCGTCGCCCTGGCGATCGTGGTCGGGGCGGTGTTGCCTGCCGCCGCTGCGGAGCAGGTCAAGCTGAAGCAGAGTCGGCTCAAAGGCCTGCTGGTTCGCCCGCTACAGAGTGGCGCGTTCGCCGGGATCGCCTCGCAAATGAGCGCCACGGCGGTGCCGGTGGGTGAGGCGGGCGCGAGGATCGACGTGCGTTTCAATCAAGAAGTCGGCGAGACGATGGGATCCGCGCTCGACGAAGTGATCAAATTCCTCTACGTGCGCCACGACGATATTCCCACCGGCTACCGAATCGATATCGCCTTTGAGGATCACTACACGCCGAAGGACGGGCCTTCTGCGGCGACCGCCTGCGCGCTCATGATCGACTCGCTCATCACCGGTGCGCGGATCGACCCGAAGCTGGCGGTGACCGGCGATATGAACGCCGACGGGAGCGTGCGCCCGGTCGGTGGCGTGCCGGCAAAGGTGCGGGGCGCGCGCGCCAAAGACTGCGAACTGGTGGCCGTGCCGCTGGATAATGCGCGCTCGCTAGTGGATCTGGTGATCACCGAGGGCGTGTTGCCCATCGCCCGCATCCAAGTGTTCACCATCAAGAATTTTGCCGAAGCCAAGGCGCTGGCCGATTTGGAAAAAGGCGGAAAGCTCGAGCGGGCGATCGCCGAATTCGCGTTGGTACAGGCGGCGATCATGCGTCATAAGGAACGGGTTCTCTCCAATCCCAAAGTGCAAGGGAAGCTGCGCGAAATTCTAACGCTTTCGCCGAATCACCTATCGGCCAAAATCTTGTTAGATAAAGCGCTCGACCGCTTGCCGAAAACTCTATCGTTAGGGGGTTCTCTGGAGAGCATCGAGCGCTCGGCCTCCTCGTTGATCGCCGCCGCCAGCGCGGGTCGAGCCGGACGGGGAAAGCTCGACCCGGATGATCTGGCC
>QIKC01000247.1 GCA_003232855.1 Verrucomicrobiales bacterium | reverse complement strand
AGCTGACCGACCCGGGAATCATGGAGAAAGACGTCGAGCCGTTTCGCCATCATTTTTCTCCTCCTGCTGGCAGTGTGAGAGTAAATTCGATCCCCAGTGCGTGCAGGACATCCAGCACCTTGGCGAACTGGCAACTCGGCTTGCCATTCTCAAGGTCAGAAATGAAGCGCGTCGCCGTGCCTGCCGCCAGCGCGAGATTCGACTGGTTGAGCCTTTGTGCTTTACGGGCTTTTCTGACAAGCTCGCCGATCTCTAATGATGTCATCTTAGCCCTCATACAATTACCGATCGGTAACAATATAAGAAAATTCGAACCAGATCAACAAAAAATTACCGATCGGTATCAACATCGCCACTTATACCGAATTCTTCTCAATACTGCTCCCGATCGGTAACAAAACCACGTCCTTGATAGCGCTGCGACGGGCGGCGCAGCCGTACCTCAAAAAATTCTGTCAATTCTGTCAAAAAAACGTCCCCACAGCCGTCCCCGAGCTCATCCACTCCTGTGCTAACACGCTCTCCCATGCGGGCGAAAACCTAACGGATCACCTCGACCGAAAGTCGATAAGTCTGAGAACCCACGGAGATCAGGCAATGCCCATCGACGTCCGGATCCTGGTCGGCGGCACTCAGGTAGGAGCGAATTTCCTCCCATTCCAAGGCATCGCGCACGACGATTTTCCTGCCCGGCATCCGTGCGGCAGCGACAGCCGGCGGCAAAAGGGTAGCGTCTCTGCCCGGATCCTCGACCGTGATTAGATGCCGTCCCTCGAGCACCGTCAGGCGCCGCGCTTGCCGTGGATCGACGAACTCGGTCGAAATCACCGCTTTCACATCCTTTAACAACGGCAGACTGCGGGCGGCGATCAGCAGCGCGGTGGCCGCCTTGCGCACCTCTTCCGGGTACTCGTCAAAGGCTGCCGAGGGCGAGGTGCGCACGCTTCGTCCGCGATTCGCCGCGACGCCAATGCGCAGCCGGTCGGCACCGGCACCTAACAACAGCCGGTCGCGACCGATACCAAACAGCACGCCTTTCTGTCGCGCTAATTCGAGCATCGTCGTGCGAATCGAGGTCGGCACCGATTTGCCAGAACGAACGATCAGCGCGTCGCCCCTTCCCTCTTCGCCAAAGTTGCGCTCGACGAGTTGGCAGACGCCATCTCTGCCGACGTCGATCGAGGTGACGCCACGACGCTTGGCATGTTCGATAATCAGCCACATCGAATCGGCCGGAACCTTCGCGCTCTCGCTGGCCAACAACAGCCGCTCGATCGTCGGCACGACGGGCTTGGCATCCTTGAGCCCGAGCGGGAGCGTCGCTAGCACCCGCACCTTAGGGGCTTCGGCACTCTCGGTCACCGTTTCCACCTTCTCCGGTCGCGCCGTTTCCTCCCCGGGGATCGGCGGGGGCAACTCCTGACCACAGAGCAAACACGTTGCAAGATAGGTCGGAACAAGGATAGGTAAAACGACGCGCATCGACCCGCTTAGCATAGCGCGAATCCGCAGCCAACCAAACTCTCAAATGCCCTTCATTATCAACGGAGAAACAATCGATGCCAGCCTGCTCGATGCGGAATTCGGCCGAATTAAAGCCGATTTTGAACAGCGATCCAATGTTTCGTGCTGCGACCGTGACGACGAGTTCATGGGCTACGCAAAGGACAACATCAGCGCCAGCGTGCTCCTCTCCCAGCACGCCGAGCAGACGATTCCCACCCCTGATATCGCAGATATAGACGCCCACATCGAGAAGCTGATCCAGGAACACGGCAACGAGGACGCCCTCTATTTCAATCTCGGAATCGCCCCGGGTGAGAAGAGCGAACTGGGGATGCGCATCGCCACATCGATACAGGTTGAGCGGCTCGTGTCGCAGATCGTCGGCGATCCGCCAGATACCGGAGAACGCCAGTTGGCAGATTATTACCAAAAGCATCAGGCGGATTTCATGAGCGCCGAGGAAGTGCGGTCGATGCACATCTTCAAATCACTGCGCATGGCGGAGGATCGCGAAATCCTATTTCGGGAACTCCGCGCGGTGCGGGAGGAGGCTCTGGCTGGAGCCGATTTCGCGGATCTCGCACGCCAACACAGCGACAAGCCGGAAGAGGACATCGATCTCGGTTGGTACCGGCGCGGCGAACTGATGGAGGAGTTCGAACTGGTCACCTTCTCGATGCAGCTGGGCGAGGTCAGCCCGGTGTTCGCCACTCAATGGGGAATGCATTTGGCAAAACTCTGCGAGCGTCGAGAGCCGCAGCCGCAACCGATCGCAGACGTCGCCGATCAAATCCGCGAGCGCATCACCAGCGAAAACCACGACAGCAAGCTCGAAGCCCACATCGACGCGCTCCGAGCCAAAGCGGAAATCGTCGATACCGAAGGACAATAATTGCGGCTGGCGGAATCTATTCCTTCACCCGTTCCACCTTCGCTCCAACGCGGCGCAACTTGTCATCGATATGCTCGTAACCACGGTCGATGTGGTATAGCCGGTTGACCTCAGTGGTGCCATCGGCACCCAAACCTGCAAGCACCAGCGCCGCAGATGCGCGCAGGTCGCTGGCCATCACCGGCGCAGCGCTCAGCCGTTCGACCCCTTTAATAATCGCCGTGGCGTCCTCCATACGAATGTTTGCGCCCATACGGTTGAGCTCGGGGACGTGCATAAAACGCTGCGGGAACACCTGCTCAGTGACCACGCTGATGCCGGGCGTGGTGGCAAAGAGAGCACACATCTGCGCCTGCATGTCGGTGGCGAATCCGGGATAGGGCTCGGTGGTGAACTCGCCACCCTGCGGCGAACTACCAGCGCGCACGCGAACGGCGTCGGCACCTTTCTCCTCGACCGAGTGCCCGGATTCCCGCAGCACATCGATCAGCGCCCCCATGTGGCGAATGCAGACATTTTCTAACAAAAGGTCATCGCCAATCAAAGCGCCAGCCACCATGAACGTCCCCGCTTCGATACGATCGGGGATCACCTCATGCTCTGCACCACCCAGCGCTTCGACCCCCTCGATCACGATCGTCCGGGTGCCGGCGCCCTCGATCTTTGCTCCCATGGCAATGAGGAAATCGGCGAGGTCGGCGACCTCCGGCTCGGCGGCGGCGCCCTCGATCACGGTTCGACCTTCGGCCAATGTTGCCGCCATCATGACGTTATCAGTGCCCAAAACGGTGGAGCCAAATTTGCCGCGCATGTTGATCTCCGCCCCGCGCAATCCGTCGGGCGCACTCAGCTTCATGTCCCCGCCCTTCACCTCGACCTCCGCGCCGAGCGCCTCCAGCCCACGCAGATGCAAATCGATCGGACGATCGCCGATGATACACCCACCGGGCAACGACACCAGAGCCTCCCCGAGACGCCCGATCAGCGGCCCGAGCACACAGACCGAGGCGCGCATTTTTCGCACCAAATCGTAGGGTGCCTGCGGAATGACCTTCTCCGCGGCCACGATCACCCGCCCGCTGGCACGCTCCACTTCAGCGCCGAGCGTGCCGAGGATCCGCACCATGTAATTGGTGTCGCTCAGATCGGGCACGCGGCGGATGACGCACTGCTCGGCGGTTAACAGGGTCGCCGCCAGAATGGGCAGCGAGCTATTTTTCGAGCCGCTGATGGTCACGGTGCCGCTGAGGCGGGATCCGCCGTGTACGATGAGTTTTTCCATAAGGGCGGGACTCTCGGTCGTGGGTCAACGCAACGCCAGCAGAAAACGCGGCACGGCGGCGAGGTCTTTCACGCAATGCGCGTCGCGCATCCCCGAAACACCCATAAAGTCTAACAGCTCAGCCTCTTGACCCTCACCGATCTCCAGCGCCAGAAGTCCCCCCGGCGCCAGCCGCTCCGGAGCCGCGGCGATCAGGCGACGCGTGATCTCCACCCCGCCGGCACCGCCATCGAGAGCCTGCCGCGGATCAAAAGCCAACTCAGCCTGTAGACCTGCGATCTCCTCAGGGGCGATGTAGGGCAAATTGGCGATGATCAAATCAAATTCGCCCTCGATCCCCTGCAACAAGTCGCCTTGCTCAAAGTGCAGCCGCTCGCCATCGATCGCCAACCGCTCGGCGTTCTCGCGCGCCAGCGCCAACGCCTCGCTAGAAATGTCGATCAGCGTCACCTGTGACACCTCCCACTCGGCCGCCAGGCTGAGCCC
>QIKC01000299.1 GCA_003232855.1 Verrucomicrobiales bacterium | reverse complement strand
CGATATCGATCAACTTGATCCGAGCATCCATGAATCCGAGATCCACGAGGTTGGGGGTGTCATCAGCCACAGGACACCCTAACAACGGCAGGCCGCCGCTTCAAGCTCCCACTGCCCTCATCTCCCCCCTCACGTAGTGCCCCGCCGAGAAGGTGCAAGAATTCCCTCTCTTGCTCAAACCGGACGCCATCCACAGGGGCACGCTACCCATAGATCAGCGGCTCCGGTGTTTCGAACGCCTCTTTGACGAGGTTGAAATCGGGTGGCTCGCCATCCGCTAACAACACTTCGACCACATCGAAGCGGTAGTTGATCGATCCTTCTGGAAGGTCGAGCAGCCGTATCCAGGCCATCGCCCCGCGGGCGATTAGAAAACGCTTATCCATTGTCACCGCGTCGATCGGCCGCCCGTAGCGCAGGCTGGTGCGCGTCTTTACCTCGACGAAAGCGAGCACCTGGTCGTCGCGACAGACGATGTCGATCTCGCCACCCTCCACCGCACGAAAATTACGATACAGCACTTTGAAGCCGAGGGAACGCAGATGGCGTGCCGCCAGCAATTCGCCGATACAGCCGATCTCGTCTTTGCCGACTGGCTCGCCATTACGCGTCAGTTGCACCGGCGCTCGCGGCGACCGGTGCAAACGACTGACGATGGATCGGACAAGGCCCATGGGCTCGTAACGCTTCGAGGTGCCGCTTCGTGCCGTACCCCTTGTGGCGTTCAAATCCATACTGCGGGTAACGCTGCGCGAAGGCCAGCATAATTCTGTCCCGCTCGACCTTGGCGATAATGCTCGCCGCCGCCACCGACAGGCTCTTGCTATCGCCCTTGACCACTGCACGATACGGGTAGGGGAAACCTTTTACCGGTCGACCGTCGATGATCGCAATGCCGGGCTGAACCGTTAGGGCGCTCGCCGCCAGCGCCATCGCCCGGTGCGTGGCGCGCAGGATATTGATTTCGTCAATGGTCGCCGCATTCACTGCGGCGCTCGCCCACACGACCCCGGAGCCCGCCGCGGTGATCGCCTCGTAGAGCCTCTCGCGGCGCGGCGCGCTGACTTTTTTTGAATCGTCCAGCCCCTCGGCAGTGAAGCCCTCGGGCAGGATAGCCGCTGCGGCCACCACCGGGCCGGCCAGCGGTCCGCGTCCCGCCTCGTCGATACCGGCGACCGGGGAAAATCCCTCGTCCAACAGCGCTTTTTCGATCGAATAGTCCGGCATCTTGCCCGCTACGATGGCCGGGCAGGCGCGCATTGCAAACCCTCGGCAAACTCGTAAGCTGCGCGCTTCCAATTCGATGAGACTTTTTCTTTTCCTCACCCTGCCCCTGTTCGTGCTCGATCAGGTCACCAAAATCGCCATCGTCCGTAACTTCGTAGAAGGCGAGAGCCGCATGGTGATCCCCGAGTTCTTCAATCTGGTTCGCGTCCACAATACCGGCATCGCCTTTGGAAAATTTAACGACGGCGCCGGCACCAACATTATTTTTACGATCGTCGCGATCGTCGCCCTGATCGCCATCGTCATTTTTTGGGTGCGCGGTTGCTTCCCAGGAAAACTCAATGGCGTCGCCGTCGCCCTGCTCGTCTCCGGTGTCCTCGGCAACCTCACCGACCGCATCTGGCACGGCTACGTCGTCGATTTTCTCGATTTCTACTTAGGTTGCAACCATTGGCCTTCTTTCAATGTCGCCGATTCCTGTATCTGCATCGCCGCCGGCCTGCTGTTCATCGCCGCCTTCCGTGCCGAGCCCGAGGACGATAAGCGCCCGGCGGCCAGCGATGACCAATAAACGCGACGGGGTCTCAGGAATCTCCCGCTTCGGCTTCCACCTCAGAGGTCACCGCACAGAGGTGGCCTAACAATCGGAAGTAAACGTCAAATAGACGTTCCAGCATCGTCTCGGTGGTCTTATACGAAGCCATCACCAACCCGTATCCCGAGAAGCGGGCGCTCGCGTATTCTGCCATCGAAATCTTTCCGCTGGCGTGCTCGAAGGGATAGGGCACCCGACGCAGCGCCTCCCGGCAGCGGACGCTGAGCTCGGATAATTCGGTGACGTTGCGGTTGAGTTGTTCGGCCACAGAGCGGCTTAAAGTCGCCGGGCGGATGTTTTGCAAAATCGCGCCCTGCGCCAACAGCCGTCGCCGCATTTGGGACAGCGTTGGGAACAGCGCTCCCATCGCCTCCAGCGCCCGCAATACCCGCCGAGTCTGCAGCCGCTCGGCGCGCGCCCCCACACTCGCTCCGGCGAGGTGCCGAGCCACCGCCCACGAGATGCGACGCCGGGCGATACGGTCGAACTCCGCCATGCCGACCAACGCCCGCGCGTGCCGCTCGCCCGCCGCCCGTCGCCGCTCGGAGAGTGCCGCCAAGCTGCGCGGCAGACCGAATGCCCGTCGGCGAAGCCGGAACCCCGCGTGGAACAACGCAGTCGTGCGCGCGACCTCGAGCATCTCCTTCTCCGCCCGGTCGAACCGCTCGAAAGCCTCCCCGCCCTCGGCCAACCAGCGCCGCATCGCTTCCGCATTCTCCGCCAGTTGCCCCCGTGACGCCACCCCGTGACCCCCGTACATCGTGGCGATTTCATCCGCGGTAAACACCGGTGCCCGCGCCAGAGTCAAGCGGTCGCCAAAGAACGTCTCGCTGGCGGCGAAGCGCTTCTCCCGCAACGCCACCGCACCCTCGAAAGCCGCCATATCGACCAGTTCACATCCCGACAAATCGAGATCGAACCGGCTTCCATAAAAACGCTTCGTCACACGCTCGGCAGAGACGTCGAAATCGTCAAACAAGACCCGCGCCAGCAACCGACTATGCAGCAAGCCCGGGGCGCCATAACTTTCGGCGACCTCGATCCGCTCGCGGTCGCTCGGGTGGGTCGCCCCTGCCCGGATACCCGCGCGCCGCCCCATCATCTCCTCTTCGACAGCCTGCCGCACCCGCTGCGATAACTCCTGCGTCTGAACGCGAGCCAGCATCGGCAAATTCTTCGGCAACTTGCCCTCGGGCAGTGTGTCGCCAATCAATTGCAAAGCCCTGTCCACCCCGACGCCGAGCAGCTTGATCTCGCGCGACGTCTTACGGAAAGTGTCGCTACCGGCAAACACGATTTCGTATCCGTCCGCGTCGAACTCCAACTGGCGCAAGGCGAATCCGCTAATAAAGCGCCCCGCCCACATCAAAAGCCACAGCGGTTGCCGCGCAGCCCACACCAAAGAAAGCGTGGCCAGCCCGAACAGTTGAACATGCCCGCGATCGCTGCGTGCCGCATCCTGCAGCCGCTGATCCCAGCGGTCACGTTGGTTGACCGAGCGGTCGAAAGCCTTATTCACCGCCATGATCATCCAGGCTAAACGCATGCCCGCACATTGCGAAAAATGTCCCAGCTCATGAGCGAGCACGCCGGCAAAACTGCGCAAATCCAAGCCGGCGACCAGCGGCAGCCCCAGCGTCAGCGTCAGATCCTTCCCCAACATCCCGCGCCACCCCCCCGAATACCCCGCCGCCGCGTTCACCCCACAATCCAATTTAATCTGCCGCGGCCCCGGCGCCCCCACCGCACGCGCAAGAAGCCCCACGAAGCATTCCAGATCCGCCGCCTCGCCAGGTTCGAGAACCAACCCCTCCTCGTCATCGGTGCCACCCGTGAACCACGGTTTGATAAGAAAAAACACCGAAGCCGGCCCCGCCACCCAGAGCAGCAAATGCGAGCACCAAGCCAGACCGCGCCCCGCGTCCGGCGGATCGGACAAACAACTGGCGACCCAAAACGCAAACGCCCCCACCAACCCAAAATAAAGCAGCGGCAGCAACAACATCACCACCGTCACTAACAGCAGCACGCAACGGTATCCGGGTGACACCCGGTGGGAATCGATCCGTAGCCGCGCCAGATCACCCAGCACGCGCTCCAGCTCTGCGGCATCACCGCTCGCCTCATCCTCGCTCATGGGCTAAAGGTAAGCGCATTCCTCCATCGTGCCAACGTCCGAAGAAAAAACCCAATTCCGCCGCCGCGCCCGCGCCCGAATACGAGCCTTTGACGACGGGGTTCGATTGCGCGCCGAGAACGAAATCTGCGAACAACTGCGCTCGCTCGGCGAGCCATTCCCTATCATCGCCGCATTCTGGCCACTCCCCTCGGAGCCCGATATCCGCCCGGC
>QIKC01000343.1 GCA_003232855.1 Verrucomicrobiales bacterium | reverse complement strand
TTCACCGGTATCTATGCCTGCCAGCCGGAATTTCTCCGCCATCTGCGGCGTGGGGAGAAGCACTCAGTAATTCCGATTTTTCTCGAGCTGATCAAGGCGGGTCTGCTCGGTGGAAAGGTGGTCGATGGGGGTGATTGGTGGGATTTGGGCAGTCGCGAGACCTATCTGGACGCCCACCGAGCGATCGCCGGGTCGCCGTTCCCCCGCTACCTCGGAAATGCCGCAAAACGCTGGAAACAGCCGGTATCCGACGGAGTAAAGATCGCCGAGGGAGTCGAAATCGACGCCTTTTCGGCAGTCGGCAAGGGCGCAAAAATCGGAATTGGCGCTTCGTTGAAAAATTGTGTCGTCTGGGAAGGCGGAACGGTTCAAGGTGGGGCTTCTCTTAACCGCTGCATCGTCCGCTGCGGTCAGCACGCATCTGGCGAGCTGACCGACGCTGATATTTAGACACTTTATCCCGTGATTCCGACAGAAACCGACATCCTAGCCGCTACCGCCACCGCACTCCCGAAGCTCAAGCTCACCGGGGCGCACACCGAACCCATCACCCATGGAGGCTCCGACCGCAGCTACCACCGCGTGCGCCTCGTCCGAGGCAACGGCGCGGTGTTCATGCAATACAGTGACAAGCGGCAGGATAATCTCGCCTTTGCCACCGCGGCTAAGACCTTGAAAAAGCTCGGCGTCGCCGTGCCGAAAATCCTCCATCACAACGAGAAAGATCAGCAAATCTGGCTGCAAGATCTCGGCAGCAACCACCTCGCGGACAACGCCGAAGCCACTTGGAAAAAACGCCGAGACCTCTACCGGGCGACTCTCGACGAAGTGGCGAAAATCCACGCCGTTAAGGAAGCCGATTTGAGCGAGGCGCAGCTCGAAGAGCTCGAACCGCCCTTCGACGATGCGCTCTTCAACTGGGAGCAGGACTACTTTTTCGACCACTTCCTCAACCGCTACTCGCGACGGGCGCCCTCCTATGTTCGCTCGCTGCGCGGTCAGGAAGAATTCGGCACGCTGGTCGATGAACTCACCGCGCTGCCGCGCTCGCTGGTTCACCGCGACTTTCAGTCACAGAACGTGCTCATCCACAAAGGCGTGCCATTCCTTATCGATTTCCAAGGACTGCGCCTCGGGCCGCTAGAATACGACATCGCCTCGCTACTCTACGATCCCTACGTTGAGTTCACCAACACCGAGCGCATCGATTTGGCAAAGTATGCCTTCCGTGGTCGCAAGCGCGCAGAGTGGGAGCCGATCTTCCTGCGCTGTGCAGCGCAGCGCTTGATGCAAGCGTTAGGCGCCTACAGCAAGCTCGGCAACTCACAGGGGCGCGAAGAATTTCTCCAATATGTCCCGGTGGCGCTCGAGCTTTTGCGCGACGTGCTGGTCGACGATCCAGAGATCTTGCCGCGCCTCGGCCCCTACCTCAGCCCCGAGGCGATGTCGGTCGATGCATGAACCGGCTCGCTGAATTCGCCCTCGAGCCGCGCCCGATCGACCCCCTGCCGGCCGCCGCCGCACAGCTGCCGCCACCAGTCGCCATCGTCGAAACCGAACCCGCGCCCGGGCGCTATGCCACCGTCGTCGCCGCCGGCGAACCCTTCTCAATTCGCGCCCGCGCCCTCGCCCCACCGCGCACCGGCCCACTGCGCGGCGTCGTCCGCTGGCGCGCCGCCTGCGCACCTCACTGGCAGGAAGAACCGCTACTAGCAGACGGAGAAAACGGCTTCCACGGCAGTTGGATCCCCCCCGTCCCCGGCGACTACGAGTGGACGGTCGAACTCTGGCTCGACGATGATATGGACGCCTGCCTCGGCGATAGTTTCGGCATCCGCCACGGCAGCTCCGGGGCAGACGCCCTACACTACCTCCGCGCCGAACGCCCCGAACTAACACAGTCCCGCTGGACCCGCGCCGCCCGCCGCCCGCTGCTGGAGCTGATCCACCGCGCCCCGGCCGACTCCATCCTGCTGCTGCCGCCGATCTTTGCCCAAACCGCAGACGGCGAAATCGGACGCGACGGCATGGGGCACTACACCATCGATCCCGCACTCGGCAGCGCCGCCGAATTCGGCCAACTCTCCGCCGCACTGAGAGCGCAGAACACACCGCTGGCCATGACCCTGCCGCTGCGCTGCTCACCACAACACCCCTTCCGCCAACGCGACCCCGACGCCTTCCGCGCCGATGGCACACCCGACTTGCTCGGCGGCGATTGGCCACACCGCTGGGAAGCGTGGGAAGCCGTGTTCCGTTTCTGGTTAGTACAGGGCATCGAGCTTTTCCACATCCCCCATCCGCACACCGCGCCGGTCGCGTTTTGGGAACACCTCATCGACAACCTGCGCCAAGACTTCCCCTACGTCGCCTTCTCGTTCACCCCAGAGGACGCCCCAGCTCTGCGCCCGCACCTCGTCGGTGCCGGTTTTTGGTGTGCGGATACCGCCCATCCGCCACCGCTCGAACCAACCCCCGAGCCGACCATCCCCGTCGCCTGCTCCAGCCCGGACATGCGTGCCAGCCTCACCACCAGCCCCTGCGGCAGGATGCAACTGCGCGTCGAAAACCTCCACCCCGAACGCGCCGCCTGCGGCCATATCCACCTCGACGGAGCTGCCCTCGGCTTGAGCGAACACGAACGCTACTACCTGCGCGACACCGACAACGGCCGCGCCTACCGTTGGTCGGGCACCACCAACTTCCTCGTGCTCGATGCCGACCAAACGGCGGTAACCTTCCACATCGAACGACCCTAACCCCTCCCCTGTGAGCGATAAGCAAAAGGCCTTCCTCCTGCTCCTGATCTGCGTCGCCGCCGCGTTTTTCGCCAAACGCGAAGACGAGCGCAGCGGGCTCGCCACGGTCAATCGCACCTACGTCGACTGGCTAATCGGCAACAGCAAAAAAGACATCCAGCCCCCATCGGTCACCCTTTTGAAAATCGATTCCTCCGAAGAATCGATCCTACAAAGCTGGCCGCCCAGCCCGATCGACTACTCGATCATGCTCCGGCGCCTCAAACTCTACGCGCCAAAAGTCGTCGCCGCCGAAGCGCCGCTACACTGGGCGAACATCGACGACGGCCAGCTCGAAGTCCTGCGCTCCGCCGGGCTACAATTCGACCGCGGCCAACTGCTACTCGGCGCCATCCTCCAGCAGGACGAGAGCGCCGCGCCGCTAAAAAAGAGCACCCTCAATCTACTGCACCCACTGCCCCACATCGACGGCGACCTCGAAGCCGTCCCCCAGTTCACCAACATCCTCTCGCTGCCGGATTCCAGGCTCATCGCCTCCGGTGCCCACGTCGGCTTCACCGCCATCGACCTCGGGGGAAGAACCGCCGCCGGCCACTCCCTGCTAGTGCCCCTACTCGCCCGCACTGGCGATACCGTGGTGCCTTCCTTCGCATTGTTAGCCGCAATGCTCGAACTCGACGCCACCGCCGACGATGTCAAAGTTACCCTCGGCGAGAGCATCGTCGTCAAAGGCGATCTCAGCATCCCCATCGACGCCACCGGAGCGCTCAACGTCTTCACCGGCCTGCGCGCCTCGCTGCCGACACGCAGCGCCAACATCCTCGTGTGGGATCCCGCAGAGGATTCCGGCGGCGCCGGTGGCGGCCTCGGCAAAGCCGAACGCCAGGCACTCTCCAGCAGAGTGGTACTGCTAGGGATCGACGACGAAGCCTCGCGCAGCATCCCCCTCGGCGACGGCACCAACATCTCCCGCGCCGAACTCTTCGCCCTAGCCATCGCCACCATCCAGAGCGGGCGGTATCTCGAACGCGTCGGCCGCGTCGGCCAATGGGCGGTGTGGGCAGGGTTGACCGCATCCGCCCTGCTCATCCTACGCTACGCCCGCCGCCGCGCCATCAGCCTCGCCCTGCTACTCATCATCCTCTACTTCATCGGCAACATGCTGCTGTTCCAAAGCAGCCAACACTGGTTGCCGCCCGCCGTCCCCTTCGCCCTGCTCGCCTGCGCCCTGCTCGGCGCCCTCACATTGGCCGGCAAAGTCCATTCCACCGGCGACTAACTCAACCAAAAGACCACACCTTGAAAAACGCCCTCACCACCACCCCCGTCCCCGAAGGCGCCCGCGGTCGCACCCCCGGCGACGCCGCCAGATACAACGCCGCCGCCAAAAAAATTATGGCCGCTAACGGCATCCTCACCG
>QIKC01000168.1 GCA_003232855.1 Verrucomicrobiales bacterium | reverse complement strand
ACCGGGTCGCCTTTGGCCACCTGTGTGCCGGGCTCGGGGAGTTCGACATAGACCAGTTCGGAGAGTTCTTCTTGGGCGTGGTCGGTGATGCCGACGGTGGCGATGCCATCGACGAGGTCGACCCATTCGTGGGAGGTGTTGTAGCGGAGATTTTCTGGGATGTTCATGGCGTATTGGCTCTAGTGGGCTGGGCGGTAGAAGGGCTTTTTCGCGACGCGAACGGCGAAGCGTTTCCCTCTGATATCGAGTTCGAGGGGCGTGTCAATCTTCGACAACGTCAGCGGCAGGTAGGCCATGCCGATGCCGGTGCCGAGGCTGGGCGAAAGGCTGCCGCTGCACAGCGTCGCCACCTCGGTGCCATCGGATAAGAGGGCGTAGCCGGGGCGGGGGGGCGGCCCTTTGTCGAGCATCTCGATGCCGGCCAGCTTTTCGCTCAACCCCTCCTCCTTCTGTTTCAAGAGGGCGTCGCGGCCGATGAAGTTGCCCTTTTTCAAATCGACGAAAAAGCCGAGTCCGGCGGCCAGCGGGCTGCGTTCTGGGGAGAGATCCGAGCCGTTGAGCGGGTAGCCCATCTCTAGGCGCAACGAGTCGCGCGCGCCGAGCCCGCAGGGGGTTGCGCCGGCGTCGAGCGCGCGGCGGAACCAGTCGCGGCCGACGTCGGCGGGGCAGACCAGTTCAAAACCGGGCTCGCCAGTGTAGCCGGTGCCGCAGAGGTAGACGGTGCCGGCTTCGGTGGCGATGCGGGTCACGGCGTTGCGCTCGGGCATTTCACCGCCGGTGGCGGCTAACATCGTTTTGGCGACTACGGCGGCGTCGGGGCCTTGCACGGCGATCGCCGCGTGGGCATCGCTTTGGTCGTCGAGTTCAACTTCCCCGCGCAGGTGGTTTTGCAGCCAGGTGATGTCAGTGGCGACCATCGAGGCGTTGACGATGAGTAGGAAGCGGTCGTCGCCGAGTCGGTAGGCGATGAGGTCGTCGATGACGCCGCCCGCCTCGTTGAGCAGGAAGGTGTAGAGCGAGGTGCCCTCTGGCATCGCCGAGAGATGGCCGCTTAGCATCCCGTCCAGCCAACTGGCGGCGTCGGCGCCGGTGACGAAGATTTGCCCCATGTGGGAGATGTCGAATACGCCGCAGGCGGTGCGCACCGCGCGGTGCTCGTCGAGGATCCCGGCATACTGCACCGGCATTTCCCAGCCGGCGAAGGGTACGATGCGCGCGCCGAGGCGCAGGTGTTCAGCGTGCAAGGGCGAGCGGCGGTAGTCCGGGGTGGTCACGGGTGCAATGAGACCACCAGCGGGGGATTGTCAACGGCGCAAGAGCGGCGTGGGGAGCTCCCTTGCGGTCAGCGCGTATCCCCGCCATAGTCCGCCACTCTTCCCATGCCGCTCATCGAACGACTTGAACAAAAATTTGGCTGGATCGCCATTCCCAAGCTGGTGCGCATTATCATGTGCTTTCAGGTGTTGGTGTTCGTGCTGGTGTGGGTTCAGGCTTCAGAGAACAACGGCTATCCGGCGCTGCTCGAGTTGATCACGCTGAATATTGGCAAAATTTTGCAGGGCGAAGTGTGGCGACTGGTGAGTTTCGTGTTCCTGCCGCCGACGTTCAATTCGTTGATCGGGATGTTTTTTGCGGTGATCGTCTCTGTGTTGTTAGGAGATTTGCTGGAAACCTTGTGGGGGAGTTTTGGGATGACGCTTTACGTGCTGGGGTCGATGCTGGGGACGGTGGCTGGTGCCGCCTTGGTTTGGAGCACTGGGGGTGGGATATTTTTGCCCACCAGCGGCTATTTGTTCTCCGGGAGCCTGTTGTTCGCTGCGGCGGTCTATCACCCGAACCTGGAATTTCGCCTGTTCTTCGTGATCCCGGTGAAGCTGGTGTGGATCGCCATTTTCGCCGGTGCCGCGTTGTTGTTGCAAGTGATTGGAATGCTGAGTACGCACCCGATGGCGGGTGTGGCACTGGTGCTGTCGGTCGCGAACTTTTTCGTGATTTTCGTTCCTGGGTTCAGGCGGGCGGTAAAGATGCGTGGCGAGCTGGCCGGGCGTCGGCGGAAGTTCGAAGGGGCGAGAGCGACGGCCGAGGTGGCGATGCACGAGTGCGTGAGCTGTGGCAAGACCGAGCGTGACGACGCCGATCTGGTGTTCCGCGTGGCGGCGGACGGGGAAGAATACTGTGTCGTCTGCCGCGCGAAGCAGCAGGGGTAGCGACGTTATGTCATCGAACGCAGAGCATTGAGTTTGGCCATAGCGCGGCCATCATCGATGACTTCGTGTGCGAGGGCGAGCCCTGCGGGGAGGTCGGGTGCTAGTCCGCAAATGGTGAAACCGGCGGCAGCGTTGAGGGCGACGATGTCGCGTTTCGGGCCGCGCTCTGTGCCGTCGAGGACGGCCAGCAAGATCGCCGCGTTGTCCGCCGGGCCGCCGCCGCGCAGGGTTGCGAGCGCTGCCAGATCCAGCCCCAGCGATGTGGGGTCGAGGGTGTGTTCGGAGACGCTCGAGCCGTCCCAGCGGGCGATGTGGGTGTCGCCGGATAGCGAAATTTCGTCGAGCCCGGCGCCGCCGGGAGCGGTTCCATGAACGGCCCAAGCGCGCTTGCGACCGAGGCGCCCGAGGATGTCCGCGAAGGGGCGCGTGAATCCGGGGTCGAACACTCCGACCAACTGGAACTCCGGGCGCGCCGGGTTGAGCAGCGGGCCGATCAGGTTGAAGATCGTTCGCGTGCCCTCGGCGGCGAGCTGTTGGCGCACGGGTGCCACCGCTTTGAAAGCGGGATGATAGAGCGGGGCGAAGAGAAATCCGACGCCGTGGCGCAACACGCAGTCGCGCAATTTTTCCGGCGGCAAATCGATGCGCACGCCGAGGGATTCGAGGACATCGGCGCCGCCGCTTTTGGAGGTGATACCGCGGTTGCCGTGTTTGATTACGCAGGCGCCGCCGCCGGCCAGCACGAAGACGCTGGCGGTGGAGATATTGAATAGGTCGAGCTTGTCGCCGCCGGTGCCACAGACGTCGATGGTCGGGCTCGAACAGTCAGCGGGACCGAATCCGGGGTCGGTGGCGCGTTGTAGGAACACTTCGACAAAGGCGGCGATCTCGGCGGGCGTTTCGCCTTTCGTCGCGAGCGCTTTGAGAAAATTTGCCTTGTCGTCGGTGGGTGTGGATTCGTCGAGCAGGGCGTCGGCGGCCTCGGCGGTGGCAGCGTTGTCGAGGTCGGTGCCGTTTGTCAGTTGGGCGGTCAGTTGGCGCATGCCTAACTTATGTAGCCAGCGGCCGCTTTGCGCAGCCAAAAAATGAAACATTGTGGGCACCTCTCGGGCCGCTATGGTGGGTTGTGGAGTTCGAAGATCCAGAGCAGCTCTCGCTGGAAGGCTCGCTGATTTTGGCCGACCCGTCGCTACGCGATCCCGGGTTTTCGCGCAGCGTGTTGCTGTTGACCAATCATGCACACGACGATGGCGCGGTGGGCTTTATTTTGAACAAACCGATGGGGAAGAAGGTGGCCGATTTGATCGAAATCGACTCGATGCGCGAGCTCGGGGAACTACCGGTATTTCTCGGTGGGCCGGTCAATCAGGATCAGCTGACCTTTGCCTCGCTGACGTGGGATGCGCAGGCGGAGCAGTTGGATTTCGATACGCATCTGGCCTCGGACGAGGCGTTACACCGGTTGCGCGAAGGCTTCCAAGTGCGCGCCTTTGTTGGGTATTCGGGGTGGTCGGAAGGGCAGTTGGAATCGGAATTGAAGCGACGGTCGTGGATCACGCGCAAGCCGGTGCCAGGCGTTGTTAGCGCCGGTGCTGAGGAGGGGATGTGGGGTGAGTTGCTCTCCTCGATGGGGCCCTATTATCGGATGCTTGCAGCGGCTCCGGAGAGGCCCGAGCTGAACTGAGGCAGATCGCCTTTAGACGCCCAGGGGACGGGTGATCCGGCGCCAGAGAAAATTGAGTTCGGGGGCGATCACGGTGAAGGTGTCATCTTCGCAATCGGCGTCGCGGATTACCGCTTCTGCGGCGGCGAGAGAGGCCAGCGCACCGCGGTCGAGTTCGAGGACATCGAGCCGCTCTTTCGCATGACCGTTGAGCCCGTCGGTGGCGAACCCGTGGGCGTCCGGCGGGGTGAAGGCGACGACTTTCGCTTGCCCGAGCGCGCTTTCGCTCGCCAGTTCGACGAGCGCTCGCCAGTACGGCGTGTGTTC
>QIKC01000083.1 GCA_003232855.1 Verrucomicrobiales bacterium | reverse complement strand
TGCTCGTCTTCAGGCGGCGACGTTAGAGTGACGTTGTACCCACCGGGAAAGTCTGGTTTTGGGGCGTCGCATTAGGTCCACAAGTCCCTGTCGAGGGTTCGGTACTGCACGGCTTCGAGTACGTGGTTGGCACGGATGTTGGTCTCGCCGGCTAGATCGGCGAGGGTGCGGGCGACTTTGAGGATGCGGTCGTGGGCGCGGGCGGAGAAGTTGAGCTGATCCATGGCCTGTTCGAGGATGCCGCTGCTCTCGGGGTCGAGCGCGCAGTGGATACGTACCAGCTTCGGCGCCATGGCGGCGTTGGTGAGGACTTGGGGATGGGAGGTGAAACGGTTGGCCTGGATCTCGCGGGCGCGCTCGACGCGCTGGCGGATGGCTGCGCTGGGCTCGCCATCCGCAGCGCTGCTCAGCTCTCGGTATTCGACCGCAGGAACTTCGATGTGCAGGTCGATACGGTCTAACAATGGGCCGGATATTCTCTGGCGGTATTTGGCGATTTGGCTGGGGCTGCAACGGCACTCGCGTTTGGGGTCGCCGAAATAGCCGCAGGCGCAGGGGTTCATGGCGGCGACGAGCATGAAGTCGGCGGGGAAGGTCATGGTGCCGGCGGCGCGCGAGATGGTGACTTTGCCGTCCTCCAGTGGCTGGCGCATGACCTCGAGGGTGGAGCGGCGGAATTCGGGGAGTTCGTCGAGGAAGAGGATGCCGTGGTGGGCGAGCGAGACTTCTCCGGGGCGGGGGATGTTGCTGCCGCCAAG
This sequence comes from Verrucomicrobiales bacterium, assembly GCA_003232855.1. Classification (GTDB taxonomy): domain Bacteria; phylum Verrucomicrobiota; class Verrucomicrobiia; order Verrucomicrobiales; family DEV007; genus SZUA-55. Next base: position 5,841 of record QIKC01000083.1, on the reverse strand, counting down.
CAGGCCGGCGTCGGAGATGGTGTGGTGTGGCGAGCGGAAGGGGCGGGTGGCGATAAAGTGCGAACGGCAATCGACCAGGCCGGCGACGGAGTGGATCTTGGTGGTCGATATGGCTTCGGCCTCGCTCATCTGCGGCATGATGGTGGCGATGCGTTTGGCGAGCATCGACTTGCCTGTGCCCGGCGGGCCGATCATGAGGATGTTGTGGCTGCCGGCCACGGCGACCTCGATGGCGCGTTTTACGTGCGCCTGGCCTTTGACCTCGGAAAAATCGATGTCGTAGCCGCGCGCTGCGGCGAAATGCGCTTCGCGGTCGATGCTCTCTGGCAGCGTGCCGCTGTCGCCGAGGAGTAGGAGCGTGGCTTCCTCCAGGGTGTTTACGCCGAAGATATGGATGCCGTCGATGAGGCAGGCTTCGGCGACGTTGTCCGCTGGGACGATCACTGCGCGGTGGCCGGTTTCGCGAGCGGATTGCACGAGCGAGAGGATGCCCTTTACCGGGCGGACGTGGCCGTTGAGTGCCAGTTCGCCAAAAATCGCGGTTTTATCGAGGGCTCCTTCTTTGAACTCATCTTGGAAAGCGACCAGCCCGAGGGCGATGGCGAGGTCGAAGCTCGGCCCCTCCTTTTTAAGGTCGGCGGGGGCGAGATTGACCGTGATCCGTCCTTTCGGGCGGCGGAACCCGGAGTTGCCGACGGCGGTCCAAACGCGGTCGCGGCTCTCCCGGACGGCGGCGTCAGGGAGGCCGACGATGATCATTTTTGGGTCGCCCTTGCCCTCGTTGACCTCGATTTCTACGGGGATAGCGTCGATACCTACAAGGGCTGCGGCGTGGAGACGGACAAACATCGGGAGGGGAGATCGGGGTCAAAGGGGATGGCGGTAAGGGGTAGCGCCGTGCTCATTTATAGGGGCTGGGGCAGGAGTTTCAATGCCGCATCAGGGGGAGGTAAAATTTTTGTCGATTTTTCTTGTTTAGAGTAAGAGATATTTTGTATTACTTAACAAATGAGTTAGCTTTTTTACTTTCGTAGTTGACACGTGTAGTAGATTGATATTGAACAGTGCCCAGCAAATACCCGTCAGATTCGGCGACCGGAAGACATAAGATAGTGTCTAAGGGCGCGACCGCGATGGGCGTTCTGGAAACAGCAGGATCAAATTGGCGCCATGCGCGTCATGACAACGACGATAACGACAATATAAGCAACAGACCCTGAGGTGTTGGCCGATTGGCCACCGTCTTATGAGGTCACCTATTATGGGACGAGAGTCCCTGAGAATCAAATACCGAGCAATATAATGGCAAATTTAGAATTAGATGGCGGGATCAAAATCTACCTGCGGGAGATTGGTAAGACCGCGTTGCTGACGCCTCAAGAGGAGATCGAGCTCGCCGAGCGAATTAAGAAGGGCGACAAGGAGGCTCGCTCACACATGATTCAGGCCAACCTGCGGTTGGTGGTGAAGATCGCGCAGGACTACGCGAACTACGGCTTGCCGTTGCTTGACCTGATCTCTGAGGGGAACATCGGCCTGATGAAGGCGGTGGAGCGTTTCGATCCTAACAAGGGGGGGAAACTTTCGACCTACGCGGCGTGGTGGATTAAGCAGTCGATCAAGCGCGCGTTGGCCATTCGTCTGCCCGTACACATGGTGGATAAGATTTCGAAGATGCGCCGCGTGGCGATGGTGTTGAGCGAGGAACTCGGGCGCGACCCGACGGACGACGAGCTGTCCGAGGAGATCGGCATCGACCGTGGTAAGCTTGCGCAACTGAAGGCCGCTTCGTTGCGCCCGGCGTCGCTGGACGCGCCGATTAGCGAGGACGACAACACGGAGTTCGGCGAGATCGTCGGTGACAGCAGCGCGCAGACGCCGTTTGAGTTGTTGAGTCACAAGAACATGCACGGGCAGCTCGATACGCTGCTGGAGGTTCTCGACAGCCGCGAGCGCAAGATCATCGACGCCCGCTTTGGCCTAGCTGGACAGAAGCCGAAGACTTTGGAAGAGGTCGGGCAGGAATTCGGGGTGACCCGTGAGCGCATCCGCCAGTTGCAAAACATCGCGTTGAAGAAACTCCGCCGCGCCTTGCAGAAGAAAGAGGATCCCGGGCCGCGTCCGGCACGTGGGCTCGTTCCCAAGAAGCTGCGCGAGGAGACGGTGCTGAGTTCGAACCCGCTTTAGCGGTTAGCGGTCGTCGCCGGCGTTTTGTTATCAACGCGCCGCCGGGGCGTGGCGCAGGGCGGCTTCGGCGGCCCAGTAGCCGCACATGCCGTGGACGCCGCCGCCGGGTGGCGAGGAAGATGAGCAGATGTAGATGTCGCGTTCGGGGGTGGTGTAGGGATTGCTGCGGGCGACCGGGCGGGTGAAGAGCTGTGACCAGTGGTTCATGCCGCCGGTGATGTCGCCGCCGACGAGGTTGCTGTTGTAGCCTTCGTAGTCGCTACAGTTCATGGTGGCGCGCGCGGCGATGCAGTCTTTGAAGCCGGGGGCGAAACGCTCGATTTGTGCTTCGATGCGGGCGGTCATATCGAAGTCTGAACCGGAGGGCACATGGCAGTATCCCCAGGCGGTGTGTTTGCCCTGTGGTGCGCGCGAGGGGTCGCAGAGGGTGGGCTGGGAGAGGAGCACGAAGGGGCGTTCGGGGTGCCCGCGGCCTGAGCAGGCCAAGTCCTCTGCGGCGACGATTTCGTCGATGCCGCCGCCGACGTGAACCGTGCCCGCGCGGCGGGCTGCGGCGGCGGTCCAGGGGATCGGGGAGTCGAGTGCCCAGTCCACTTTGAACAATCCGGGGCCGTGGCGGAATCGGAGCAGGCGGCGCAGGTATGTTGCGGGTAGGCGGTCGGCGGCGATCCGGGCGAGCGCCCCGGGTGAGGTGTCGAACAGATAGGCGCGGGCGGCGGGCAGTTCGTCGATCGAGGCTACCGGCCAATCGCAGACCACTTCACCGCCGAGCGATGTCAGGTGGGAGACCAGCGCCTGGCTGAGGGCGGCGGATCCGCCCTTGGCGACCGGCCAGCCGACTGCGTGGCCGGCGAGGCTCAACATTAACCCGATCGCCGATGTGCATGCCGCGTCGAGCGGCATGATCGAATGGGCGGCGTGGCCGGCGAAGAGCGCGCGCGCGGCGTCGCCGCGGAACCTGGTTCGGGCGAGCCAGGTGGCCGGCAGCAGCGCGTTGATGCCGAAGCGGGTCATCGCCAACGGTGCGGCGGGGAGGCGGATAGGGCCTAACAATTGTTTGAATAGTCCGTCGGCGTCGTCGACCAGTGGTCGGTAAAGGCGTCGGTAGCGCTGCGCATCGGAGCCGAGCGTTTCGCAGGTGGCATCGATGTCGCGGTACATGGCGGCGGCGTGGCCGTCGTCGAAGGGGTGGGCGAGGGGAATTTCTGGATGCACCCAGCCGAGGCCGTGCTCTGCCAGCGGCAGCGATTTGAAGAACGGCGAAGCGACCCCCATCGGGTGGACGGCGGAGCAGATGTCGTGGTGGAATCCTGGGAGGGTGAGTTCGGCGGTGCGCGTGCCGCCGCCGGGAGTCGCTGCCGCTTCGATGACGAGGGTTGACCAGCCTTCTTGGGCGAGCCTGATCGCGGCCGCCAGCCCGTTCGGGCCGCTGCCGACGATCACCGCATCGTAGCGTTGCTGTTGAGTTTCTGGTTTTCGCATGCCCTCGGATGATTACCTGCGTCTGGTGTTGGGGGCAACGAAAGTCGTGTCGAACGCGCTCGGGATTTTTGCTTTGCGGGTGCGTTTGATGGCCTAATAGCGCATCACTCGGGTTAGGAACTGGCGCAGGCGGGGGTTTTCGGCGTTGTCGAATAGTTGTGTGGGCGTCCCTTGTTCGATGATCGCACCGGAGGCCAAAAAGACGATTTCGTCAGACACCTCGCGGGCGAAGCCCATCTCGTGGGTCGAGAGCACGATGTTCTGGCCGCTGTCCTTGAGTTCGGCGATGAGGTCGAGCACTTCGCCGGTCATCTCCGGGTCGAGGGCGGAGGTGGGCTCGTCGAGAAAGAGCAGTCTCGGTTGCGGGGCGAGGGCGCGGGCGATCGCCGCCCGCTGCTGTTCGCCGCCCGAGAGCTGTGCTGGGTATTTGTGCCGATGGTCGCCGAGTCCAAAGCGTTCCAAGCTGACGATGGCGGTCTGTGAAGCCTGCTCGCGCGTTTGGCCGTGTACCGTTTCCAACGGCAGCACGATGTTTTCCAAAGCGGTCATGTGCGGGAATAGGTTGAAACTTTGGAATAGGAAGCCGTTGCGCCGCCGATGTGCTAACAAATTGGCCTCGGAAGAAAAATCGACGGCTTCTCCATCGATGTGAACCGTGCCTTGTTCGGGTTTTTCGAGGCCGCCGAGCACGCGCAACAGCGTGGATTTGCCGCTGCCGGAGGGGCCGATGAGGGTTAGTGCCGAGACGTCGCCGCCCGCTTCCAGATCGATGTCGACGAGCGCGCGAGTGTTGTCGAAGCTCTTGCTCACCCCTTTGACACTAACATTCATAGGCGAATTTCCTTTCTAGCCGCGCGGCGATATAGGCCAGCGGGATGGTGAGGGCGAGGTAGCCGAAGGCCAGTGGCAGGTAGGCTTCGAGCCCGGTGGCAGTGGCGGCGCGCGCGATGTCTGCCTGCTTGGTGAACTCCTCTGTGCCGATGTACGACAGCAGTGACGAGTCTTTGATCAACATGATGAAAAGGCCAGCGATGGCTGGCAGCACCCGGCGGATGGCCTGTGGTAGGATGATGTGGCGATAGGCTTGCCAGCGGTCGAATCCCACCGCGCGCGCGGATTCGAACTGCGTCCGGCCGACGCTCTCGATGCCGCCGCGCAGGATCTCGCCGAGGTAGGCACCGGCGAAGAGCGATAGCAATAAGATGCCGGCTAATTCGCGATCGTGGATTTCGAAGGCGTCTGCCACCACGTAGTAGCCGACTAGCAGTACCACGATCAGCGGGCTGCCGCGGACGATCTCGGTGTAGGCGCGGCACAGGAAACGCAGCGGGCGCGAGGGGCTGCGGCCTCCGGCGACCAGCGCCACGGCGACGACGATGCAACCGAGCAGCGAGAGAAAGGAGATGCGGATGCTCGCCAGCCAGCCGTCGAGCAGCGACCAGCGGCGGCGCCATATCCCTTCCCAGTGCCAATCGTAGCTGAGCTGGTGGAACACGAACCATCCGATCGCTGCGAGGACGATCCACAGGGCGGCGAAACCGAGGAGGTCGCTGTTCCCGGAGGCGCGGGGGGAGCGGCTGCGGGTCAACCGCCAGAAGGCGAAGATGGCGACGGTGGCGATTAGCGCCAGCAGTAGAACGAATAGCGGATCGCCGCTCGTTGCGGTTTCTTCGGCAAGTGGGAGCACCGCCAACGGCGCCACGGCAGAGAAAATGAACGGCACCCCGAGGCGCTCCATGAGCGTTTTTTCGTCCGCCAAATAGCGCTCGCCAAGGCGCTCGAAATTCCCCGCTGCGCGGAATTCGGCGAGGAAGGCATTGACCTTGTCCCGCAGTTCCGGGTTGTTTTTTGCCAGCCCGATCGCCCACTGTTCGGAACGGATCGGCGCAAGTTCGGCGCGGGTCGATTTGGCAAACTGTTTGTGGTAACGGAAGATCGATAGCTGGTCGTAGATCCAAGCGTCGGCCTTGCCCTGAGAGACCTCGAGGGCGCAGGCGGGGTCTGCCTGCATGCGGGTGATATGGGCGTCGGGCAATTCGCGCGCGGCGAAGGCTTCGCCGGTGGTGCCGAGCTTGACGACGATTTTTGTTCCCGGGGCGCGCAGGTCGTCGAGGTTTTTAATCGACGAACCTGTCGGCACTAACATCGCCAGACCAGTGGTGACGTAGGGGT
>QIKC01000252.1 GCA_003232855.1 Verrucomicrobiales bacterium | reverse complement strand
CCGCGAGCTGGTGTCGAACGCAGCAGACGCCCTCGAAAAACTGCGCCACACCCAGCAGACCGAACGCGACGTGTTCGACGACAACCTCGACCTGGAGATCACCATCACCACCGACAGCGACGCGAACACTCTCACCATCGCCGACTACGGCATCGGCATGACCCATGACGAGCTGGTGGAAAACCTCGGAACCATCGCTCACTCCGGCTCGAAAAAATTCCTCAAAGCGCTCTCCGAAGGCGAGCAAAAAGAGACCGGGCTCATCGGCCAATTCGGCGTCGGTTTCTACAGCGCCTTCATGGTCAGCGACGACGTGAAGGTCTACACCCACTCGTGGCGCCAGGACGGGCAACACCTGTGCTGGTCCAGCGATGGCAAGACCGGCTACGAGATCGAGGAGGTCGAAGGCAACCGCCGCGGCACCAAAGTCGTCATCCAGCTCGCCGAGGGACAGGAGGAATTCGCCAAACCGGAGCGAATTAAGAGCATCCTCGAAAGCTACTCGAACTTCGTCCCCTTCCCCATCCTGCTCAATGGCGAACGCGTCAACACCGTCGAAGCCATCTGGATGAAGCCCAAATCGGAGGTCAGCGACGAGCAGTACACCGAGTTCTACAAATTCGCCGCCAAAGCCTTCGACGAACCACGCTACCGCATGCACTTCAGCGCCGACGTGCCGCTGATGATCAACGCCCTGCTGTTCGTCCCCGATGACAACCCCGAGCGCATGGGCTTCGGCCAAGTCGATCCCGGAGTCTCGCTCTACTGCAACAAGGTGATGATCGATGCCTCGCCAAAAGACCTGCTGCCCGACTGGTTGCGCTTTCTCAAAGGCGTCATCGATAGCGCCGACCTGCCGCTCAACATCTCCCGCGAAAGCATGCAGGACAGCGCCATGGTGCGCAAACTCAACCGCCTCATCACCAAACGCTTCATCAAATTCCTCGACCGCGAATCCAAATCGGACGCCGAAAAATACGGCGAATTCTACCAACGCTTCCGCACCTTCATCAAAGAGGGCGTCGCCACCGACTCCGACCACCGCGACGACCTAGCAAAACTGTTGCGCTACGAATCCTCGCTCTCCGAGGGCGGCGAAAGTGTCGGCCTCGAGGACTACGTCACCCGCATGAAGGACGGCCAGGACAAAATCTACTACCAAATCGCCCCCGACCGTGGCGCGATCGAAGCCGCCCCCTACCTCGAAGCCTTCAAAGCGCGCGGCCTAGAAGTTCTCTTCTTCTGCGACGCGGTCGATGAATACCTAGTCGGCGCACTCATGAAATTCGACGACAAGGAGCTGGTGTCAATCAACCGCGCCGACCTCGAACTCGAAGACATCGAGGCCGAGGGCGAGACTCTCGAACCCGAGCAAGTGGAGGCGCTATCAAAGTGGATGAAGGAGGCACTCGGCGATCGCGTAAAATCGGTGGCCGCCGGCAAGCGACTGATCGACAGCCCCGCCGCAGCGCTCAGCCCCGGCGACACCATGAGCCCGCAGATGAAGCAGATGATGAAGCAGATGAACCCCGACTTCTCCTCCGCCGGCGAGGTCGATCTGGAGATCAACCCCCGCCACGCCCTGATCCGCAGTCTCGATGCCGCGCGCGAGGCACGACCCGACTTCGCCAAACTAGTCGCCGAACAGATTCTCGATAACGCCCTAGTGGCCGCCGGATTGTTAGAAGAAGGCAAGGACATGGTCGCACGCGTCTACGACATCATGCAGCAAGCACTGAAAGCGTAACTGACGCTTCCAGCGGCAGTCCCCTCACAGAGCCACCCGTCACTTCGCAGGCGGATCCGCCACCGAATCTCCCGACCCAACGGCCAGCGCGTCCAGCACCCCGCCGCGCCCGCCTTTGCCCAAATCCACACTTACCAGCACCGGGGATTGGCCGATGCCGTCCACTTTCACTGAGGCCAGCACCTGATATCCGGTGACGGACATTCTGCTATCGACCACCACCCAATCCGTTCGCCGATTGAAACGGGAGGTTCCCCGACCACCGGCTCCGGGATCTCTGCCGAGCACTCCCAGCGCCCTCCAAGTCGCCCGGTCGTACCTCGGGGCGTCGCTGAATAGCGGCGAGAGAAAAGTCCATCCCGCAGAAGGATCGCATTCGAAATTTCCCGCCAGCACCGTCTTGCGGTTGGGGTCGCGAACCGCGTTCAACACCCAATCCACCACCCGCCGCCGCGCTCTCGAATCGCGCCCGCGCCCAGTCTGACAACTGGCGAACTGCAAATTTCCCTTATCGCTAGCGATCCTCACCACCGTCACGCCGTCGATAGCCCCCTCTTCCAACACACCACCGATGCGGCTGAGCACCGCCGTCGATCCGCCTGCGCCCGCAGCCATGTAACCCCGCCACCCCTCCCCCAAAGCCTTGACCAAACGGTTCACATAGACCCGCTCGCCCACCCCTTGCAGACAGAGCAAATGGGCGCCGTGCCGCTTGACCGCGCGCCGCCGCCGACGTTCCAACTCATCAACAACACGTCACCCTCTCCGACCGGAGCCAGTTGCGGCGCATCGAAATCCCCCTCCGCCGGCAGGGTAAACAGCCGCACACAAATCAAAAACAGCACCACCGCCGCAACAACGATCCCCGCAGTCGAGCCCGTGCCGGCCCTCTGCCAGAAAATCGCCACCGCCACCACGAACGGCAACGCAGTCAAAACTCCCCCCAAGGGCGTCGACGAAACCGCCCATCCGAAAACCGCCACCACCGCGAGCGCTGCTCCTATCAACACGATAAACACCAAAACATCCGGCGGCCGACTCCCACCGAACCCCAACTTTCGCTTCAAAACGCGCCCCAACCCATCGCAACCCGCCACCACACACCACGCGAAAATCGCAAATGCCATCGCCGCCATCCACCAACTTCCGAGATCTTCACGCGCGCTCGTGGAGAACACGGCGAGGAGAGTCGCCATGAACAGCCCGGCCACAAAGCCCACCACCGCGCGCACGCGCCAGAGCACCGGCGGCGCGTCCGGGGTTGAGTAGTTAGATGTTCGATCAAGGCGCGCCATAGCGTCGGTCACTCACTCTGCGTTCAAAAACACGCCGACGCAACCCTTCCACGCCAACCCGCCATCAGCTGATCGGAGCGCCATCACCCTCCCCTCGCCCCCGGCGCAGCGCCTCGGGGAACTCGTCCTCGGCGAGGTGCTTTTCGAACTCCAGCTCGAGCACCCTGCGCCCATCGGTATCAGTGACCGTCACCTCGTAATCGTCGATGCGCAGTTTCTCCCCCTTCGCCGGAAGGTGCCCCAAAAGGTGCGTCACGTAACCACCCATGGTACTCACATCGGCGTCCTCAATCTCGATATCGGTATGATCAGAGAGCTCGTGGATAGGAAGTTTACCCTCGACCAGAAAACGACCGTCGCCGAGGCGCTGGAACTCGGGCTGCTCGGCATCGTCAAACTCGTCGCGAATCTCGCCGACCAGCTCCTCGATGATATCCTCCATCGTCACCACGCCAACCACACTACCGAACTCATCGACCGCTAGGGCGAGGTGCGAGCGCTGGGAGCGCAGCTTGCCGAGTAGCTCATCGATCGCCTGCATTTCGGGCACCTCGAGCATCCTTCGGCTCACATCCGCGATGTCCGGATCCTTCTCGCCCACCAGCCTCAAAATATCCTTCACATGAACCAGTCCAGCGGACTGATCCAGATGCCCGTCCACCAGCGGGAAGCGGGTATGCTGCGAGGTTAGCACTTTGGCGACGTTGTCCTCGAAACTATCATTGATGTCCAACGACACCACATCTCCACGCGCGGTCATCACATCACGAACCGCTAAGTCATTGAACACCAGTGCATTGATCAAGATATCACGCTCCGTCTCGGTGACCTCAGAGACCTTCTCACTCTCCTCCACCAGCTGCGCCAGCTCGTCGGAGGTGTGACTAATCTCATGCGCTCCGATCGGGTCGATACGAAAGATGCGTTTCAGTATCGAATTGGAAACCGCATTCAGCATCCTCACGGGCAGCCCGAACACCTTGAAGAACCAGCTCAGCGGTCGCGCGACGAACAAGGCGATGCCGAGCGGACGCCGTACCGCCACGGTCTTCGGTATCTGTTCGCCGAGGGTGATATGAAGAAAGACCAGCGCCACGATCGCCAACACCCAGGAGATCCCATGTATCCAAAAAGGCTGCAACTCGATCCCTGTTTTGACCAATGCCACCCCCAGCAGACCCGCGATCCATCTCTCGCCGAGCGCCCCTAACACCAGGCTGGCAACAGTGATTCCGAACTGGCAGGCGGACAGATAGGCATTGATGTCAGCCAACATGCGCTTGCCGATCCGAGCGGCGCCGCTGCCCTCCGCGATGCGCTCGTCGAACTGCCCCTCGCGCACCTTGATCAGAGCGAATTCGGCAGCCACGAAGAACGCGTTGATCAACACGAACAACGCGATAACAAGCAGTTGGAGGAAAATCGTCCCCAGCGGCGGCCATGCCTCCACAGAGGCGGCCAAGACCATAGATATCGGGTAATTGATCACTGGCTACAGCTTTTCGTAAGCCCCCTTATCACGCCTCTTGAGAACGGTGAACCCCGCCGACTTGGCATCGCTCACCGACATCGGTTTGGTCAAAATCGGCGTATTGACCGATGAGATCAACTTGCGCACCGGTTGCTTGCAGAGCGGGCAAAGCTCAAGCGGCGCACGATCCACCGGCCTGCGCAGCTCGAAAACTTCACTACAGGTTCTGCAGCCCTTCTCGGGGTCTTCCGCGATGTACTCGTAAAGCGGCATCAAATGGCGAGAACTCTCGCCCAACGAAACTGTAACGCGCTTTTCAAAAAATGGAAGTGCCCAAACGTCCCCGGTAACTCGGGAACCAGCGGGGCGGGGCGGGGCGACGCGGTGGCTGGCAGCTACCAACTCGATTTGGTCACGCCCGGGATATATCCGTGCGAAGCCATCTCACGGAAGGTGATCCGGGACATTTTAAAGCGGCGAAGGAAGCCATGGCGGCGACCGGTGACCTCACAGCGGTTGACGACGCGACAAGGCGACGCATTGCGCGGCAGCATCGACAGGCCGACGTAATCGCCCTTCGCCTTCAGCTCCGCACGCCTCTTGGCGTACTTGTCCACAGCACGTTGCTTCTTCTTGTTACGCTCGATCCAGCTCTTTTTGGCCATATAAGGCGCCAATCCTTCACCAGATCCCCGAACGACGCAAGCCAGAAGTTCCCTTCTTTTGGAAGATTTCTTTCCCCCCTTGATATCACCCCCTTCGTGCGCCATTCTGCCGCAATGTCAGATGTCGAGCAACTGCTAAACCAAGGCCTTCTCTCTGATGCGGAGGGAGTCAGCGCCGAAACCCGCGCGCTGCTGGCCAGCGAGAATTTCTCTCAGATCCTGCACTTCGACGAGGAAAAGCTCATCCTCCGACAAAACGCCCTGCCCGACGCCCTATATTTCACGCTCTCCGGGCTTTTCCACGCGGTCAGCTACGCCAACCCGCAAGCCCCGCAACGCCTCCTCGGTAGAATCGAGCCCGGCGAATTCATCGGTGAGGTCTCACTCTTCGACTCCAAAAGCCACGCCAGCGCGTCGGTCAAGGCGATGAAGAACGCCAGCGCCCTGCGCATGAGCCGCGAGGCCTTCGCCAGTTTCTGTGCCGCCCACCCCGCCCAGGCGCTCGAGTTCGTCTCGGCGATCGCCCGCGGCATCGCCACCCGATTACGCATCGCCAACGAGAAGGTTCTCTAGGCGCATCGCCCCACTCGTCGCCCAGTGCCCTATCCTCAAATCCTCGAACAGCTAGCGCAAGGCGATTTCACCTCCGGGCTGGTGGTGTTTTTCGCCCTAATGATCGCCCACGCACTGTGTGATCATCCGCTGCAGGGGGACTTCCTCGCGCTCAACAAATCCCGCCATTACCGCCCCGGCGGCAGCGGCGCTGGCAGCAACATCATCTGGCCTTACTGCCTGACCGTCCACGCACTGATCCACGCCGGCGGTGTCTGGGTCGTCACCCAGCGCCCCCTACTGGCGCTTATCGAACTCGTGTTGCACTGGATCATCGATGCCCTCAAGGCCGAAGGCGTCACCAACATCCACATCGACCAGTTGCTACACGCGCTTTGTAAAGTGGGCTACGTCATCGCCCTCGCCTACTGCTTCTAGCGCCCCTTGAGCGCCCGCCCCCAATCGTAGAGAAGCCCTCTGCACCAAAGGCATGCGACTCCGGCGAAAATCAAAAAAGGTGGCTAGGGACGGAATCGAACCGCCCATTCCATGCCTATCTGTCGATTATCGTCAATCGTGACGCCGCGCACGGTAGCGCATTGCTTCCACGATTTTGTTATGCTTTTTTGTCTTTCTTTAAGCCAAGGCCAGGCCTCTCTTCGCGGATTAGCATATCCATGAATTTTTCAAACCTCCTCTGCCTGGTTTCCGGCTTCTTTGCGGACTCCAATCCGTAAGCAATTACGTAGCGATTGGATTTGGTTAGCGTCTCATAGAATTGTTTCGCCTTCGGCCTGTTATCCAGAGCTGTTAGAAAGTCCGCTGGAACCTCCATCTCACTAGCCGAATAGGCGTTCTCCCAACGGCCATCCGCTTTCGCGGCACGAACATGCACGAGTCCCGGCTCCTCCATCCGTCCTTCAATTATCAGGCGCTCGATATGTTCTGTGTTTCTCTTCG
>QIKC01000366.1 GCA_003232855.1 Verrucomicrobiales bacterium | reverse complement strand
TCGGGGCGGGCGATCCAGCGTTCGCCGTCGTGATCGAGCGAGACCTGTCGCCAGCCAGCGGGGGTGCTCGCCCATTGTAAGAGGCTGGCGGGGAAGGCGTCGACGAGTTCGTTGCTGATGACGGTGGCGTGGCCGTGGCAGGCGGCGAGCGCTTCTGGCATCGAGCCGTGCCAGTGGAAGCGGCGTTCGGCGGCGAGTCGTTCTTGTTGTCGTGCGCGCAGCGGCGGCGAGGTCTCGACAATGTGGTAGCACAGCTTGCGGCGACCGACCCAGCCGAGGGCGCGGACTGTTTGCTCGGCGAGCGAGCCGTCGCCGGCTCCGATTTCGATGACGTTCTTGGTTGGCTGGCGATCTTTCTGCCAGCGTTGCCGTAGCCAGTTGGCTACGGCGTTGGCGAGCGTCGGGTCTAACGAGGTGCTGGTGGCGAAGTCGCCGCGGCGGCCGACGGTGCGGATGTTCTTGCTGTAGTAGCCATCATCCTTGTCGAAGAGAGCCGCCTCCATGAACTCGCGAAAGGCGATCGGAGCGCGTCTGCGGAGGCGTTGTTCGAGGGCGTTCACACCGAGGGGAGCGGTGTCGGTTAGGTGAGCGGTTGGGCGAGCGCGAGTTTCTCGCAACGTCTGATGTCGAGCTTGCCGGAGGCCAGCACGGGGATTTCATCGACCCGCACCGCGCGCTTGGGGATCCACAGCGAGGGCACGCCGTTTTCGAGCAGGGAGTAGCGCAGTTCGATGAGTGATTGGGCGTTCATGTCGATGGTCGATAGCATCACTAAGGCCTCGCCTTTCGCCGCGTCATCGATGCCGACGACGGCGATGGCTTTGTCGGTCTCGTCGTCTAGTCTCAAGGCTTTGTTAATGTGTTCCTCGATGGCTTCGTGCGGCACCATCTCTCCGGCGATTTTGGAAAAGCGTGAGAGTCTGCCCTCGATGTAGAGGAAGCCCTCGGAATCGACTCTGCCGATGTCACCGGTGCGGAACCAGCCGTCGCGGATGACTTCCTCGGTCTGTTGCGGCAGTTTCAGGTAGCCGGGGAAGATGTTGGCGCCGCGCAGCCAGATCATGCCGCTTTCGGAGATCGGCAGTGGGCTGTCGTTGGACGGATCGGTGATGCGTATGGCGATGCCGGGGAGCAGTTGGCCGACGGAGTTGGCGCGGCAGCACGGCAGCTGGGCTTCGCCATGCACGGGGGTCGGGTCTGGCATGTTGACGGATGCGACGGGTGAAGTCTCGGTCAGCCCGTAGCCTTCCATGATCGGTTTGCCGAATTTCTTCTGGAAGGCGGTGGCGAATTTCAGCGGGAGTTTCTCGGCACCGGTGACGATCAGGCGGATGCTGTCGAGCTGGCCGGGTTCCACGCGGCGCATGTAGCCGCGGAGAAAGGTGGGGGTGGCGAGCAAGAGGGTGACCCGGTGTTTCTCGATCAGGGTGGCGAGTTTCGGCGGGTCGAGCGGGCTCGGGAAAGTGACAAGGTCGATGCCTTCCAGCATCGGGTACCAGAGGGTGACGGTGGAGCCGAAGCTGTGGAATAGGGGGAGGCAGCCGAGGATTTTGTCGAGCGATCTGAGCTCGAGGCGGGTGCTGAACTGGCTGATATTGGCGAGCAGGTTGCGGTGGGTCAGCACCACGCCTTTTGGCGGCCCGGAGCTGCCGCTGGTGAACAGCAGGACGGCCTCGCTATCGCCACCTTTTTTCGGGATACGGAGCATCGAGGCGAGCAGTGCCGGGGGCAGGAGCTTGCGCGCGATCGCCCAGAAGATGATTTTCTTTTTGATCCTCGGCAGCACCCGTTCGATGAAGATGATGCGTTTGGTGGGGGGCCAAGGGAAGGCGCTGATTTTGCGAACGAAGGCGTCGGCGGTGAGGATGCGGTCGATTTCGGCCTGTTTGATCGCGGAGTTTACCGCATCGGCACCGGCGGTGAAATTGAGGTTTACCGGAATCTTTCCGGCCAGTAGCACGGCGAGGTTGGCGACCAGTCCGCCTTTCCCGGGGGGAAGAACGACGCCGACTCGGTCGCGGTCGGTCTCTTTACGGATGACGCCGCTGAGGGCGGCGGCGGCGGCGAACAGCTTGTCGAAACGTAGCTCGCTGCCGTCGTTGCCGTCATACACAGTGGTGGTGCCGCCGTGCCGTTTGAGTCCTTTGATCAACGCGTAGGCGAGGTGTTGATCGAAGAGCGGGTGCCGCGCGAAGGCGGCTTCGGCGGCGATGAGGAGATTTTCTTGGTAGTTGGGGAGAGTGACTGCCTCGCGTTCGAGGGCTTTGCCGAAGGAAAAGACGGCGGATGGCCACTTTGTCCCTCGCTCGATCGACAGCCCCAGCTCGGCGGGTTTTTCGACGAAGAGGGGCAAAACGGTGGCTGCGGTGCTGAGGATGGCGCGCAGGGTGGCTTCCGGGACATGCACGGCGGAGCCGGTGTGGGTGGCGGTTTCGCCCGGGATGAACACGACGCAGCGGCCTTTCCCTAGCAGCGGGTGGAGGGTGGATTTCAGCTGCTCGCTAGAGCCTGCCGCCGACGAAAAAACGAAGGCGTCGGTGTCATGTTTGTCCAGATGCGCCCTAAGTAGGGGGTCGTGGGACTGCGATTCGTCGATTAGATAGGTGATCTCCCGCGCCTTGAGCGTCGCTTCGAGCTGCAGGAGGTCGTGGTAGGAAAGGCGGTTCGGGAGCAGGATGAAGCCTCCCTCGGGAATGGAATCTGCGCCGAGGAGTTCGAGGTTTTGAATGGGTTGAACGGGCGTGCGAGCCATAGGTGTCGAAATGTCGGGAAGGTCGTTAGTTTCTGTATTGCGTCCCTTGGCAGAGGACGATAAGACTATCAGCAAAATTGCTGCGCGAATGTTACGCGAATGGGGTTCGCCAAGCCCGCGAGCGTCCGATAGCCTAATCTCACCCGATAGTCCACGATGAGCGAAAATAGTCCACCCGAATCCTCCTCCGACCCGCAATCGCCGACCGAACCGACCGAGCCGGCGGCGCTGCGTTTCAGCAGCATGACGCCACAGGCTTACTGGCGGACGAACATCATCTGTGTGGTGAGCCTGCTGGTGGTCTGGTTCCTGGTCTCTTACGGCTGCGGGATTCTCTGGGTCGATCGGCTCGATCAGATCCGCACTCCGGGAGGTGGCATCAAGTTGGGGTTCTGGTTCGCTCAGCAGGGGAGCATTTTCGTGTTCGTTCTGCTCATCGCTTTCTACGTGGTGTTTATGAACCGGCTGGATGCGAAATACATCGGTAAGAAAAGCTAGCTCCCCACTTTTTCATTATTCCAAAAAATGTCTGTTCAAACTTGGACCTATCTTATCGTCGGGCTGAGCTTCTCGCTCTACATCTATATCGCGATTCGTTCGCGCGCCTCGTCTACTGGCGAATTCTACATCGCTGGTAAGGGCGTCTCGCCGTTGGCCAACGGCATGGCCACAGCGGCGGACTGGATGTCTGCGGCTTCGTTCCTCGGCATGGCGGGGGCGATTTCGTTCATGGGTCGGGATGGCGGCGTTTACCTGATGGGCTGGACCGGGGGTTATGTGTTGCTGGCGTTGTTGCTGGCGCCGTACCTGCGCAAGTTCGGCAGGTTCACGGTGCCGGACTTCATCGGCGACCGCTATTATTCTTCGACCGCGCGGCTGGTGGCAGTGTTTTGCGCGATCTTTATCTCCTTTACCTACGTGGCGGGGCAGATGCGCGGAGTGGGGATCGTGTTCTCCCACTTTCTGGACGTTAACATCAACACCGGGGTGGTGATCGGCATGGCGATTGTGTTTTTCTACGCCATCCTCGGCGGCATGAAGGGGATCACCTATACGCAGGTGGCGCAGTACTGTGTGCTGATCTTCGCCTTCATGGTACCGGCGATTTTTATCTCGATCATGCTCACCGGTAACGTGATCCCTCAGCTCGGCCTCGGTGGGATGGTGGGCGAAGAGGGTGTTCACTTGTTAGATAAGTTGGACGGCCTCGGCGAGGCGCTAGGCTTCGCCGCCTACACCACGGGTACCAAGGCGCCTCTCGATGTGTTTTGCATCACTTTGGCATTAATGGTAGGGACGGCGGGTCTGCCGCACGTGATTGTTAGGTTTTACACGGTGAAACGCGTGAAGGACGCTCGTATGTCGGCGTTCTGGGCGTATCGCGGTGCTTTATACGACGGCTCCTGCGGTGGCCGCCTTCGCCCGGACCAACTTGCTGACATCCATCCCCGGGAAATCGTATGAGGAGGCGCCGCAGTGGTTTAAGAACTGGGAGAAGAACAGTCTGGTGGGGTGGATCGATAAGAACGGCGACGGCAAGATCCAATTCGGTCCGGGCGATGCCTTCGTAGGGAAGCCGGAGACGGAGATGGAGGGCGATGATTTCGTGCGCGGCGCCAGTGGCGAGGTGAAATTGTTCAACGAGCTGACGGCGGCGGACAATGAGCTCTATATTGACAAGGACATCATTGTGCTGGCCAACCCGGAGATCGCGGGTTTGCCCAATTGGGTGATCGGCTTGGTGGCGGCCGGCGGACTGGCGGCGGCGCTGTCGACGGCGGCGGGCTTGTTGTTGGTGATTTCGACCGCCTTTGCTCACGATTTGGTGAAGAAGACACTCAGACCGAATATCACGGATCGGCAGGAGTTGATGCTGGCGCGCATCGGCGCGGCGGCGGCGGTGCTGGTGGCCGGTTACTTTGGCTTGAATCCGCCGGACTATGTGGCCGCCGTGGTGGCGTTCGCTTTTGGCCTTGCGGCCTCGTCCTTTTTTCCGGCGATTCTGATGGGGATTTTCTCCAAACGGATGAACCGCGAGGGGGTGATCGCCGGGATGGTGGTGGGGATCGTGTTCACGACGGCCTACATCGTCTATTTCAAAT
>QIKC01000102.1 GCA_003232855.1 Verrucomicrobiales bacterium | reverse complement strand
CGCCCCACCGGCGACATTTGCACCGGAATACCCTTGTCATGCGCCGCGATCTCGATAATCCCGTTCAACTGCTCGCTGGCGATCGCTCCGGTGGATAGAGTGAAGCCCTTGCCCATCTCCAGCGGCGCATAACGCTCGGCGCTCACCCCCGGTGCCGCCTTCAAATCGTGGCTCACATCCACCCCGATCAACACGTCTGGCTTCAGCTCGCCCGCCAACACCGTGCTGCCGAAACGCCCGATCTCCTCGTGCGTGGCGATGGCGAATTGCACCCGCAAATTCTTCAGCGGCGCCGCCTTACCAAGCAACCGCGCCAACTCTGCGCAGACGAAACAGCCCAAGCCGTTATCCAAGTAAGCCCCGTAAAAGGTGTCCTTACTAAAGCCGTGGCGGATCGGCCGGTTCAACAAAATCGGGTCGCCCGGGCGAATGCCCAACTTCTCGATCTGTTTCTTCGGATCCTTGCCATGTGTTTGTAGTTCCAGATAGAGCCGCTTCGCGCCGATCCCCTTCGCGCCGCTGCGCACCTCCGGCGGCGCGAAGTGGATCGCCCCCAGTGCCTCCACCGTACCACCCTCTAACAAACGGTAGCGCCCACTACGACGCGGGTCGCGACTGAACAACTGCACCTCGTGGCCGATCAGCGTCGTCGGCAAAAAGGAATCGCTATTGATCCATATTTTGCCGTCGTCGCCGATACTGCGCACCTGCATGCGAATCTTATCGGCGTGGCCGACGATCATCACCGAGAGGCGCTCGTCGTCGCCCGGATGCGTGTCCACCACCAGCCCGGCATTGCCACGGAACTGATGAATCCCCCAGCCCTTCGGCATGTGCTTCTCAAAATACGGTTTCAGCACCCCGTAGCTCATCGCCGCCTCCAGCCCGATCGGGCTCGGCGCGGCGAGGATCTCGCGCATGAATTGGAACTGGCGCGCCGGCATCGGCTGCTCCCAGGGCTTCGATTTGGAGGCGTGTTTCTTCGGCATAAGTGTCGCCACTTTGACGGCTGCCAGCAGTGGACGCAACCGCCCATCATCAACGAATCAGCGATCTTCTAAATGCAGCGGCGCCACCAAATCCACTCCGGGCGCATCGGCGGAAGGCAGCTTGCGCAGGCGAATGTTGCGAAACTCCACCGGCGCCCCTTCCGACTCCAGACAGAGGAAGCCACTGGCAGGCGAGATCCCATCGCCACCCGAGACCTCCTCGCCGTTGACCCACAGCCGCACCTCGCCATCGATAGCGCGCACGTAATAACTATTCCACTCGTTGAGCCCCTTGGTTGTCTCTTTCGAAGGAAAACTGCGCTCGCCGTTCGGCGCAACCGGCGGGAACGGCCGCATTGTCACCGGCCCGACGGGAAACACATCCCCATGACTGGTAAACCAGTCGGCAGGTTTCTTGTGCTTTTTGGTGTAAACCTCCGCGTAGCCGAGGTCGAGTATCTGCACCTCGATGCCGTGCGGCAACTGACCACGGCCGGCTGCCAGCTTGGCGATACTCTTCGGCGTCGCCCAGACGAATACCCCCGAATTACCGCCCTTCTTCTTGTGCATCCACTCGCAGAGGAATTCGAAATTCACCAGTGGCTCATGGTAGCGGATAACGCCGACAGGTTCACCGGTGCAAAATGCGTGCCCACCCACCCAGCGCCAGGTATCCGGGTTGCAGTTCACGTTGACAAAATCTTCCTCGCCCAACACTTCCCAGCCCGTCGTCGTGCCGTCCGGCGGCAACACCTCGTCCTCCATGACCACCGGTGCGGCCGCGCCATCGAGCGTCTTCAAATACTCCGCGACGTCGCGCACGTCCTGATCGCTCATCCCCATCTCCGCAGCCGAAGGCATCAACGAAACCTTCAAATTTTCGACGTTCACCTCACCCTTGCGGAACAGGATTTTCTTCGTCTCGCCACCCAGCAGCTTGATTTTCAGCGAACCCGCATGATGGCTGTAATTGGTCATCAGCCCCTCCATGATGTGCTCCCCCTTGGTCAGCCGCACCGGCTTGTCGTAACCATGCGCGAACTTGGCATCGGGGTTAACCATCTCCTCGACGATCTCAGTGATCGTCCGCGCTCTGCCCCAATGCGTCAGCTCTGGCCCGAAGCCGACGCCCACCCCAGAGATCCTGTGGCAGAGAAAACAATTCGCCGCCAGGACGGCACCGCGCTTGGCATCACCTGCGAGTTGCGAGATCATCTTCGCATCGGACACCTCCGTCCTCACTCCCAACAGCTCGGGCACCCGGCTCGAACTGTTCATGAACTCGCCCTGCAAATCGTTGAGATCCTTGGCGACGATCTCGCGCACCGTGATCTGATAATCCTCCCGCGCAAAGGCGGGCAAGGCGGCGATCGCCTCCAGCCGCGATTGCCGATCCGCACGATCGGCGACGTCCCGAAAACTGGCGAAGGCCATGGCCAAGTGGCGAAACTCGTCAATCGGCGGCACCTGCGCGCGGATGCACGCGTCGAGCACGGCGATCGCTGCCGGCGTGTACAGGCGCCAGGCCAGATTCTTCGCCGTCTTCGTCCAACCCTCCGGGGCGCCGAACTTCGCAGCCACAAGGTCGTTGAAAATTTCCTCCTCTTTTCCTGTCGAGGCCGTACCCAACGCCTCAAGGTAGTAACGGTCGAGCCCATCATAACCCGCGAACAGTACGGCGAGGATATCTTTACAGTCAGCATAGGCCACATCGCGCAGCGACAGCGCCACCTCGCGCCGCACGGCGGCAGACGAAGATTTAGCGACAGCGGCTGCACGACCTAACAACCCATCGGAATCCGCAAAACGCAACGCACGGTAGGCAGCGATTTGCAAATTGAGATCATCAACATCTAGAAAATCCCCCACCCGCGCCCGCCCGGCTTCTCCGAGTTGTGCCAGCACCCAAATATGACGCGCCACCATCACCGGGGACGCTTTGACAGCAGCCAAAGAGGCCGTGACCGTCGGAGCCGCCTCGCCACCCGTCGCGACCAGCAACGTCGCCGCGTGCGAACGCACGTTGACCGCCGGGCTAGCCAACGCCGCCAACTGCCCCTCCGTCATCGCGAAATCCACCGCCGGCTGCTCGTGCTTCACCCCCTGACGCGTGATGCGATAGATGGTGCCGCTGACCTGATTGGTGCGACGACTGTTGTCGTTATAGAAGTCGCTCAAGAACAGCGAGCTGTCCGTGCCGAGCAGCACATCGGTGGGAAAAAAGTGCTGCCCTTCCTCTCCCTCCTTGAGTGAAACGAACGGCCTAAAATCGTCCATGTCGATCCCCGCGTCGCGCAGCTTTGGCGTACACGCCATGACCTCCTTACGCACCATGCAACCGGCTAGGTAGGTGCCAGCCAATCCGAGCGTATCGTCCTCGATGAACTCGTTTCCCGTCGGCGATCCCGCGCCATACACCATCCCCGGAGGGCAGGCGCCGGGGTAGTTCTCGCGCCAGTGCGAGCGCGAATAACGCCGATCTTTGTCCCACCCCGTCGGTTCCTCCCAAGTCTTTGCCACCTCCTCCCACGAACGGCTACCATCGCGCAAGTCCGAGTAACCCATATTGCCGAACTCCATCACCCACGACAACCGGCTGTGCGCCGGGTCGTCATTGTCGCTCTGCAAAATGTCGCCGTACGAAGTCACCCGCATATCGTGCGAGTTGCGCATATTCTCCGCCGTAACCGCTAGGCCGGTGCCGTCCGGGTTCACCCGCATCGCCAGCCCGCCGACGTAGAGGTGACCGTCTGAACTCCTCTTCCCGACCGCCTCCGGATAACCGTAGTAACAGCTCGAGATAAAATGTCGCCCGTCCCGCGTCTTGATATCAGCGCCGCAGTTACCATAGGAAAAATGCCACTGCCCACTTGGCGCACCGACCACCGCGTGCAGCGTGTGGTCATGAACAGTGTTCTTGAAGCCGGTAAGAAACACCTCGCGCTTGTCGATCTTCGGATCGAAGCGAGCATTCCGATCAACATCGGTATAGACAATGATCGAGGGTGTCGCCGACAACACGATCCGGTTATCGAACACCGCGATCCCCAGCGGCGCATGGCGGATCTTCTCGGTGACGAAGACGTGCGACGAATCCGCTGCCCCGTCACCGTTCGTGTCTTCCAGGACGATGATCGACTGCCCCGTATCGACCCGCCGCTCCGTGTCCGCTCCGTGTAGTAATCGATGCCCTCCGTGACCCACAACCGCCCGAGCGCATCCGTGTCCATCGCCACCGGCGAGTAGATCAGCGGCGACTGCGCCCAGACCTTTATCTCAAGCCCCTCGTCCCCCAGTTGGAAGGCCTCGACCGGCACGCCCTCGACCGCCCTCTCCTCCCGGGCAAATGATTCGCGGTCAGGCGCCGCAGAGATTGATAAAACCGTGGCCAACACGATTAATGTCGACGGGAACCAGGAAAAAAAATGCATAAAGGGCACCATCCTATTGGAGGCCAAACCTCTTATCAACCCCGCCTTTGATCGATCCAAAATCCTTCGGATGATCATCCGAAGTAGCGAACATTATTCGCCGACAGCGTCTCCTCACCAACGGCTTAAAAGAAAATCGCGATAGCCAGGATGGCGACGATGTTGGTCACCTTGATCATCGGATTAATAGCCGGGCCGGAGGTGTCTTTGTAAGGATCGCCCACGGTATCTCCGGTGATCGCCGCGGCGTGCGCCTCGGAACCCTTGCCACCGAAGGCGCCGTCTTCGATTAGTTTTTTCGCATTGTCCCAGGCGCCGCCAGCGGCGGTCATCGACAAACCCACAAACAGGCCAGTGACGATGGTGCCGACCAGCACCCCGCCCAGCGCGACGTAGCCGAGCGCCGGAATC
>QIKC01000281.1 GCA_003232855.1 Verrucomicrobiales bacterium | reverse complement strand
TGCACACCTCCAGCGCCTCGCAGACCGTCCAACGTTTCTTGAAACTCATTCCCTCAGAGAGGGTCGAAGGTGCGCAGAGCACGCTCGCCGACATCCTTAGGATGATCCTTTGTCAGCGCCTGCTGGTCGACGAGGAAAAGGGCAAGCGCTTCGCCGTCCACGAGATGCTCTTGCAGTATGATTCGGTTTCCAACCTGATTCGCAGAGGGGAATTCAAGAAGCTCGACCAAGAGCTGGAGACGGGTTCCAAGCGCGGCATGTGCAGTTTTGAAAATTGCCTTATCGAGCGCAGAGAAGAGGGATTCCGACCGAGTTACAAAGAGCCGACAGGGTTCACCAGGCAGGAGATTGCCGACTATTTGCAGTACGAAGAAGAGATCCAACACACGATTAGCCGATGACACTCAAAGACGTAAAAGACGTAATCACCTTCGCCGCCTTCCGGCCTGAACCGGATGATCCGATCGCCCCGTGGTCGAAGCGATTTCCGCGCCAGCGCTCGCTGCTGCTCAACCTCAGCCGCGACGGTGTGTCGTGGGCTGGAGTCGAAAAGGGCGGAGTGATCGGCGAGACCGGGAACCTGACCGGCGACTTCAAGGAACTGGCCACCGACATGGCGGAAGAGTGGCGCGGCCTGACCGACGACGGTTGGTGCGCGGTATCCGTGAACCAGCGTTTTGTGGTTAGCCTAGAAGCCAACCTGACGCGGAAGAAGGGTGTGGAGGAGTTGATTCGCACCAACCCGAAAGCCGCCCTCGGATCGAAGGCGGAGCGGGGGAAACGTTACGCCGTCAAACACAACCCGGAGAGCAACTCCAGCGTGTTGATGGCGGTGGACGAGGAATACGTGAAACTGATCGAACAGACGCTGGATTCGCTCGGGCTCAAGGTTGGCCGCGTCTGCTGCGGAGTCTACGCGATGTTCTCGGACGCCATCGACCAAATGGTGGAAGCGCGCGAACAGTATACGAAGGGCAATCCGGAAGAGCCCTTGGGCAAGATCGTCATCGTCGCCTGTTGCGAGGGTTCCGTTTGCGTCATGACCACCGACGAGGCGCGTTGGTCGGGGCTGCGCTCGCGCAGCGGGCTCTACACCGAGGACGATCTCGAACCCGTCCTGAAAATCATCATGCCGCTGGTCGAGAACGCCAGCGGTGCGCAGGTCGTGTTCACCTCCGACGCCAGTGGTGCCGCCGTGAAGGAGATGCTCGTCTCCGCCCTGCCGAACAACCGTATCAGCGACATCAGCCAGGCCGATGGGCTCTGGGGAATGCTTAAAGACAAATAAAATCATGGAAAATAACAATCACATCTGTCACGACCTGAAGACGGACCGCCCGGATATCGAGCAGCCGTTACCGGCGGCTCTCACCTTCCTCCCCATCCTGTTCGGACTCTCCGTTGTCGGCGCTATCGCCCTCAACGTGCTGTTCGTATTTCAGTTAAAGGCATCGGAAAAAGCCAAGCAAGAATGGTCCGATAAGGGAACCGACGAGTCCAGTCAGCAGGACAAGATCGGCGACAAAGTCAAGGGGATCAAAACCGAGCAGAGGCGCGGAGAAGACATCCGGAAATGGGTCGAGGGTTCGCGTCAAATGCAGCCCCTCGTCATCGCCATCGCCCGCAGCATGGACGTCAAGAGCTCGATTGCAGAGCTGTCCCTGTTTAGGGATTTGGCTAACCCGAATCAGGTGCGCATCGGCCTGAAGTTCGACAAAGGCGGCGCCAAGCAGCTCGACAGCACGCTGGGGGCGATCAACGCCATGGGCTATCGCTCCTACTCCGCTAATCAAACACAGGGCAAGAGCGGCGCGCTCGATTACCAGGCCACCCTCATTTGGCAAAAGAATAACACAGAATCCATCAACCTGACTTCGAACAATGAATAATAAACATCTTGCCTGCACCGTGCTCGGCCTATGCATCGCCCTCTTGGCCTACGGCACCATGACATTCCACAACAAGCTGAAGATCGCCAAAGATGACGAGCTGACAGCCCAGAGCGCCTACGACAGCGCCGTGTTCGCCCGCAGCACCCAGCAGAGGGCGTTAATCGTCTTGGAGAAAAGCACCCGCGGCGTGCGTGACTACCTGTCTCAGTGGGAACCGCATCTCAAGCAGACGCGCAATCCGCAGTTCGGTGAGGCTCTCATCAACCTGCGCATTAAGCAGGGGAATATCGTCACCCTGTCTCAGAGTTTCGAGACCGTCAGCTTTAACAAAGGCGGAACCATCCCGCGCACGCTGCAGGCACGGTTGGTCTTCGACGACGACTACGTGAAGACGCTGAACTGGCTCGCCAGTCTGGAGGGCAACATGCCGGCCAGCAGAGTCTCCAGCTGCCGCTTGTCGAAAGGGGAGTCGGGAAACGATATCAAGATGGAGGTGACGATCGATATCCCCATTCTCGAAGAGAAGGACAAGAAAAATAAAGCCTAACAAGTAATATGAATACTAAACAATTATTGATCGCACTCTCCGTTCCCGTGTTTGCCCTCGGGGCGAGCGCCGAGGAACCCGATATCGCAGTTTCCGGCAGTGGCGCCGAATCGGCGGCAGAGGTCGGCATTCTGCCTGCGCAAAAGGAAGAGATGACGCAGAAATACCTGATGGATGCGCAGGAGCGCAACCCCTTTGCCAAACGCATCAAGGTGGAGAACACGGAGACCGAAGTTGATACCCAAAGTGAGGAGGCTCGCATCCGGGCGGCGTTGGAGACTTTCGTGGTCTCCGGAATCGCCAAGGGGGGGGATGGATACAAGGTTCAGTTGGGCAGCATTATTCTCTCCGAGGGCGAAATTATTCCGCGCCTCATCCCGGGTCAGTCCGATGATTTGAGGGTGAGCAAAATTACCCCCGAGCGGGTCGAAATCACTTGGGTCGCAGACGAGGAGGCAGACCTGCCGCGGCAGGTCTCCCTCGCCGTGGATCTCACGGCGAAGGTCGGCGTGCTCTTGCCCACCGGCCAGGCCAGTGCTCCCGCAGCGCCGGCCGCCGGCGCCGGAGGCCAGCAGTTCGTCTTTCAGTCCGAGGAGGATCCCGAGGAAGATTTCGATGAGGGCTAGGCCACGCCCCACCCCGACATCAGGAAAACTACCCGAACACCTATCCATATGAAGCGAAATATCGACACTCCCACTCACGCCGGAAGCGCGCGCGGGTTCTCGCTGGTCGAGGTGATGGTCGCTTCGGTGATCTCGGCATCGGTGCTGACCGCCGCCGCTATGGTGTTCAGCGCCATCGGCCAGAACCAGCGACGCCTGAGCACCTTCGGCGCGATCAAGATCGGCAGCCCGGCCGCCACCAACTACTACGACCTCAGCGGCACCACGATCGATTCTTATGACGCGCCGAATTATGGTCGCGCCGCCACCGCCGACTTGCTCCGCGAGCGTTTCTGGGAGGACATTTCCCACGCCTCGGCGGTTTACTGCCTCGGCCGCCACGGCCTCAACACCGTCCGCCCCGTCTTTATTCCAGGGCCTGCCGATGGGCGCACCCTCGACTCCCCGGAAGCCTTCCGCCTGCATCTGGCCAGCGTCGTTAGCCAGAGCGCCTCGGTCTACCAGAATTGGCGTGGTTCGTCGTCGGACTACGACAACGGTTCGATCTACATCCTCCAGCCCAGCGGCTTCGCCAATTTTCTCGCGGTGCGTGCGATCTACGACATCGACGTGCAGGCCACGAGCAGCCCGCCCGGCACCTACGTCAGCGTTAAACGCTACTCGGTGAACGTGCTCACCGACTACTACGACATCTTCTTCCCCGACGGGGCGGATGGCGTGGCCTTCAAGCCGCTGTTCGTATTCCACGAACGGCGCGCTCGCCTCAAGCATGACGAGGGCATCTACGATCACTACAAGACTGCGGCCGACATGCCCTTCTATAACATTTGGTGGCCCGACCCGGCTGCGCCCAGCCTAGGCCCCAGCGGCGTCCTCCCGTCCTCGTCTTACTCGTCGATCCCGAACGGCGCCGCCAATCCGCTGCCGAGCTACGCGACTCAGGCTGGTCGCACCAGCTACTATTTTACCGTGCCGTTATTCCCATCCCAGCTATGAAAATCTCCACCGACATTCGCCGCCGCGGCTCTGCAGCCGGTAGCACGATCCTCATCGGGCTCGCTATCATGGCGATGGCGACCTTAGGAATCGCCGCATGGGTATCGCTTCTCTCTGCCCGCGGGGCGTACATCGAGGGGATCGAGGTGAGTTCCAAAAACCGCGTCGCGCAGATGAA
>QIKC01000300.1 GCA_003232855.1 Verrucomicrobiales bacterium | reverse complement strand
CCCTCCGACACCATGCGCTCAAAGGCCACGGCGCAGGCCACCGACGCACCAGTGATCGACGCCGTTCGCGTACCTCCATCGGCTTGCAAGACATCGCAATCAACCCATACGGTCAGCCCCTTGAGCTTTTTCAAATCCACCGCCGCCCGCAGCGATCGACCGATCAGCCGCTGAATTTCCGAGCTGCGCCCGTCGAGCTTGCCACGCGAGATGTCCCGCGCCTTACGCCCGCCGCCAGTAGAATACGGCAGCATCGAATACTCCGCCGTCAACCAACCGCCGGACACGTTTTGCTCCTTCATCCAACGCGGCACCCCACGCTGCACCATCGCCGAACAGATCACCCGCGTTTCACCAAAGCTCACCAGCACTGAGCCGGTCGAGTGAGGGGCAATATCCGGGATAAAGGAAATGGGTCGCAACTGATCTGCCGCGCGGTTGTCGGGTCGTTTCATGCCCCCCACTAGCGCCCGACCTCAGCTCACGCAAGCCGCGAGCACCGACAATTCGCGATCCACCCACAGAAACACCCGGCGTTGATAAATTCGGCATCAAGGACATTAGTTAGTCCAAACCCAAACCCATGCGCCCACAACCACCCTCCCCCACGCCCCTCATCCCACTCGCCAGCGCCCTCTTGGCGTTCTGCGTCGCACCGCTCGCCAATGCCGCTCACGTGATCGTCATCAGCGCCGACGGCATGCGGCCCGATGCCATCGCCGCCCTCGGCCCGGACAAGGCGCCGAACCTGTATCGCCTCATCACCGAAGGCACCAGCACCTTCAACGCCCGCACCGACACCCACACCACCGTCACCCTGCCCAACCACACCTCGATGATCACCGGCCGCCACGTCGAAGGCGACAACGGCCACAACTGGACCTCAAACGGCATTCCGCGTATTGGGCAAATGTTGCACCGGCACAAAAAAGCCTACCTGCGCAGTATGTTCGGCGTCGCACACGACCACGGGCTGCGCACCGCCCTATTCGCCAGCAAGGGCAAATTCATCCTCTACGACCGCAGCTACAGCGAGCGCAACGGCGTCGACGACGTGGTGGGCGAAGACAACGGCAAGAACAAGATCGACGTCTACAAATTCGACAAGAGAACCGAAACTCTGGTGAGCGAATTCATCAAGGTAAACGCCGAGCAACATTTCCACCTCGCCATGCTCCACCTGCGTGACACCGACTCCATCGGCCACCTCAAGGGCTGGGATCTCACCGAGGGCAGCGCCTATCTAGATGCCCTGATGAAAGTCGACAGCCTCATCGGAGAAGTCATCAAAGCGATCACCGACGACGATACATTCAAAGGGAAAACCTACCTGATCGTCACCGCCGACCACGGCGGCCGCCTCTCCACCAAAACACACCGCAAATTCGACGACCCCCGCAACTACACCGTCCCCCTCCTCGTCTGGGGACCCGGCGTCTCGGCCGACACCGATCTCTATGAGATCAACCCGTCATCCCGCAAAAACCCTGGCAAAACCGCCCCCGGCCACGAGGACGAATCCCTCCCACCCATCCGCAACGGCGACGTCGGCAACCTCGCCTTGAAACTCCTCGACCTACCCGCTATCGAAAACTCCACCATCAACGCCAAACAAGACCTCGAAGTCAGCAACTCGAACACGCCCCCTGTTCCTGAAAACTAAACACTAACAAACTCTATCAGATCACCCAGTCCTCCGCCCGTCCCGCCCGGTCATCTGCAATCAATTCGCTCAAAGCGATCCCGTCCAGCGCCTCGAAAAGCACCTCGTTCGCCCTCGCCCAAGCCGCCCCGACCTTCGCCGACGACATCCCATCGTTCCCCGGGCCAGTCTCGATCAGCGGCTCGCCCTCCATCGCACAGGCGATCTCCGCCAGCGTGATCGACTCCGGATCCCTCGCCAACCGGTAACCACCCTGCTTACCTCGCTTGCTGATCACCAGCCCCGCAGGCCGCAATTTGGTCAAAATTTGCACCAAATAATTCGCCGAAAGCGATTCCGCCACCGCCAGTTCCTCCACCCGGCGCACCCCCTCATCACCATGAGTTTTTGCCAATTGCGCCATCACCTGACAGGCGTATTGAGTCTTTAGCGGCAGTCGCATCGATCAATCAAAAATCCCTTGCGATTTCCTAAATACTATACATTAGTAAACGG
Source organism: Verrucomicrobiales bacterium (assembly GCA_003232855.1). Classification (GTDB taxonomy): domain Bacteria; phylum Verrucomicrobiota; class Verrucomicrobiia; order Verrucomicrobiales; family DEV007; genus SZUA-55. Next base: position 2,097 of record QIKC01000300.1, on the reverse strand, counting down.
CGCAACATTAAAATAAATCTACAGCACCCGAACAACCAACGCAATCATGGCCGGATCAAAGAACGAGGGCATCAAAGATGCCAGTAACTACCTAAGGGGAACCGTGCTCGAGGGGCTCGCAGACACCTCCACCGGAGCGATCTCAGCGGACGACCAGCAAGTCACCAAATTCCACGGCATCTACCAGCAGGACGACCGCGATTTGCGCAAAGAGCGCCGCAAAGCGAAGCAGGAAAAAGCCTTCTCCTTCATGATCCGCGTGCGCGTCCCAGGCGGCGTGGCGACGCCGACGCAGTGGTTGGAAATGGATCGCATCGCCCAGCAATATGGAGGCTCAGCATTGAAACTGACCACCCGCCAGGCCTTCCAATTCCACGGCGTGATCAAAAGCGAACTGAAGAAAACGATCCAGGAAATCAACGCCGCACTGCTAGACACCGTCGCCGCCTGTGGCGACGTCAACCGCAACGTCATGTGCAACCCAAACCCGTACCAGTCGAAGGTTCACGGGCAAGTGCAAGACCTGGCGGTGAAAATCTCCGACCACCTGACACCACGCACCGGCGCCTACCACGAAATTTGGCTCACCGACAGCGAAGGAGAAAAGGTCAAAGTCACCCACGACCCGCCGCTGCTCGGCGGTTCCTTCGACGAAGGCGAAGAGCCCATCTACGGCAAACTCTATCTGCCGCGCAAATTCAAAATCGTCATCGCCGTGCCGCCTAGCAACGACGTGGACATCTTCGCACACGACCTCGGCTACATCGCCATCCTCGACGGAGACGAAAAAATCGACGGTTACAACGTCACCGTCGGCGGCGGCATGGGAATGAGCCACGGAAAGACCGAAACCTTCCCGCGCATCGCCGACGTGCTCGGCTTCTGCACCCCAGAGCAAGCCGTCGCCGTTTCCGAGGCCGTAGTCAAAGTCCAGCGGGACAACGGCAACCGTGAAGTCCGCCTCAACGCCCGCCTCAAATACACCATCGAAAGCATGGGGCTCGACACCTTCAAGGCCGAAGTCGAGAAGCTACTCGGGTTCAAACTGGAGCCCGCGCGCGAATTCGCCTTCGACCACAACAGCGACCGCTACGGCTGGGTCGAAGACCACCGCGGCCACTGGCACTTCACCCTTTTCGTCGAAAATGGGCGAGTCTACGACACCGACAGCTACTCGCTGATGACCGGCCTGCGCGAAATCGCGCAGATGCACGGCGGCGATTTCCGCCTCACCGCCAACCAAAACCTCATCATCGCCGACATCGCGCCCGAGGCGAAGGACGCCATCGAAAAACTGCTCACCGAGCACAAGATGATCGACGCCACCGAGCGCAGTGGCCTGCGCCTCAACTCGATGGCCTGCGTCGCCCTGCCCACTTGTGGACTAGCGCTAGCAGAATCGCAACGCTACCTGCCCTCCCTCATCGACGAGCTCGACGAGATAATGGAAGAGGCCGGCCTGCGCGAAGACGCCATCACCATCCGCATGACCGGCTGCCCCAACGGCTGCGCCCGCCCCTACCTTGCCGAAATCGGATTCGTCGGTCGCGCGCCCGGAAAATACAACATCTACCTCGGTGCAGGCTTCGCCGGCGACCGCCTCAGCAAGCTCTACATGCGCTCAGCGAAAAGCGAAGACTTCAAGGCCATCCTCGGCCCGGTGATCCGCGACTACGCGGCCAATCGCCAAGACGGCGAGCGCTTCGGCGACTTCGTCATCCGCGCCGGCTACGTCAAAGCCACCGAACAAGGCCGCGATTTCCACGCCGACTTCATCGACCGCGAACCCGCCGCCAGCACGTAAACGGCACCCGCCTTGCCAATGCCCGCCATCGCCACAGAGCTCGACGAGCTAAACGCGACATTCGCCGACCTCGAGGTAAAGGATCGCTTCGCCGTGATCGGCAAACACTGGGGGCACGCGGCGGTGGCCTCGACCAGCGCCGGCGCGCAGTCAGCGGTGATGCTCCACCTGCTCTCCAAGTACTTGCCAGAGATGCCGGTGATCTTCATCGACACCGGCTACCACTTCCAGGAAACCTATCACTACATCTCCCAGCTACAGGAACTCTTCCCCATCAACCTACAGACCTACAC
>QIKC01000040.1 GCA_003232855.1 Verrucomicrobiales bacterium | reverse complement strand
GCGGCCTTGTTCGTAAAAGTCACCGCCAGCAACTGCGAGGCCGGGATGCCCTCGGCGATCATATGCGCGATGCGCGCCGTCACCGTTCGCGTCTTGCCGGTGCCCGCCCCGGCCAAGATCAACACCGGCCCTTCGATCGCCTCCACCGCCTCGCGTTGTGCGGGATTGAGATCGGAAAGTTTGAACTTCTGGCGGGCCATGCGGGCCGCCTACCAACGCCATACTCCGCCCCTGCGCAAGCGGCGAACTCGTCCCGGGGAAAGATTCGCGAATTATGAAAATTTCTCAGCGAGTTGGCCTATCACCGCCGGCAACAAACGATGTTCCGCCTCTTGAATGCGCGCGTGCAGGGTCTCCGCCGTATCGCCATCGATGATCGACACCTTCTCTTGGGCGATGATCTCCCCGGCATCGATCTCCTCGGTGACAAAGTGAACCGTACAACCGCTCTCGCGATCCCCGGCCTCCAACGCCTGTTCCCACGCGCGCAGACCTTTGTGCTTTGGGAGTAACGAGGGATGAATGTTAATAACTCGCCCACCGAAAGCCTCAAAAATCGGCGCTTTGATCACCTTCAAAAAGCCTGCACAGACCACCAGATTCACCCCCGCCGCGCGCAACCGGTCGGCGATTTCCTTCTGCGCCGACAGCGCCAGACGCTTCGGGTGCTCACCTGGATCGACATGCAGCGCCAGCGCGCCCCGCTGCCGAGCGATCTCCAAAATCGAAGCGTCGGCGACATCGGACAACACCAAAGCCACCTCAGCATCGAGTTCTCCAGCGTCGATCGCCGCGTAAATCGCGCGCAGATTACTCCCCTTTCCCGAACCGATCACCCCCAGCCTAAACTTGCCCGCCTGCCGCTCGACCTGCATCGCCGCCAGAGTCGCGGTGGTCGATTTGCCCGGCACCAGTGGCAATATCTCGATCTCCGCCCCCACCGCCGCAAGAGCCGCCCGCTCCTCGCCATTCAGAGTCTCCGGCGTGTAGTCGCCGCCCTTGGCGTAAATTTGTGGGCGCAGCTCGCCGATCAACCGAGTCGCGCGCTCGCCCTCGAACACCACCACCCGGTCGACGCTACGCAACGCCGCCAGCACCTCAGCGCGATCCGCCGCCGAATTCAGCGGACGCCCCTCGCCCTTCAAAGCGCGCACCGAAGCGTCAGAGTTCAAGCCCACGACCAACGCGTCGCCCAGCGCCCGCGCAGCCGCCAGATAGCGAACGTGCCCCGCGTGCAGCAGGTCGAAACAGCCGTTGGTGAACACCACCCGTTTGCCGTCGGCGGCGAGCACATCTCGCCACTTCGCCACCTCGCTGGAATCACTGATCATGCCTTTGCTCTCTCCCCATCCCCCCCTAATGTCAATCTCCTGTCGCCTTCATCAATCCACCCACTCCCTCCATGCACGACCCCCGTATCGACCAACTCGCCAGCCAACTCGTCCGCTACTCGACCTCGATCAAACGCGGCGAAAAAGTGCTCATCGATGCCCAAGACGTTCCCGACGACGTGCCCATCGCCCTCGTGCGCGCGGTGCGAGCCGTCGGCGGCCTGCCCTTCGTCAACATCGGCAGCGCCCGCATCAACCGCGAAATGCTCAAGGACGCCACCGAGCCCCAGTACGACGTGCTGGCGAAATATTCCCTCGCGCAGATGAAGCAAATGGACGCCTTCATCGCCATCCGCGGCAGCCACAATATTACCGAAAGCGCCGACGTGCCGACCAAGAACATGGCGCTCGCCATGAAACGCATGCGCCCAGTGCAAAATTACCGCGTCGGCAAAACCAAATGGTGCGTGATCCGCTGGCCGAATTCGGCGATGGCGCAACAGGCCGGCATGAGCACCGAAGCCTTCGAAAACTTCTTCTTCAAAGTCTGTCTTCTCGACTACAAAAAACTGGTGCCGCCGATGAAGAATCTCGAACGCCTGATGACCAAGACCGAAAAAGTTCACATCTGCGGCAACGGCAGCGACCTGCGCTTCAGCATGAAAGGGCTCGGCGCCATCGCCTGCGGCGGCACGCATAACATTCCGGATGGCGAGTGCTTTAGCGCCCCAGTAAAAAACTCCGTCGAGGGCATCCTGCGCTACAACACCCCGACCATCTATCAGGGCATCGCCTTCGACAACATGCAGCTCACCTTCGAAAAAGGAAAGATCGTCAAAGCCACCGCTAACAACACCAAAGCTATCAATAAGATCCTCGACTCCGACCCCGGCGCGCGCTACATCGGCGAATTCGCCATCGGCTTCAACCCCGAAATCAAAGAGCCGATGCGTGACATTCTGTTCGACGAAAAAATCGCCGGCAGCTTCCACTTCACCCCGGGCCAAGCCTACGAAGGCGTCGCCGACAACGGCAACCGCAGCCAAGTCCACTGGGACATGGTCTGCATCCAACGCCCAGACTATGGAGGTGGCGAGATCTGGTTCGACGGCAAACTCATCCGCAAAAACGGCAAATTCGTGCCAAAGAACCTCGCCAAATTGAACTATCCAAAGTGAAATCGAGACCGCCAAATGTTATCGCCCGGCTCGCGGAAGGCAAGCTCTTCGCCCAATACCGCGAAGCCTTCTTGGCAGCTACCGGACTGTCGCTAATGATCGTCAGTGGCGATGATGAGAACTGGGTTCCCTGCGAAGGCGGCACCAACGAGAACCCATTCTGCAAAGCGATCAACGCGAAGAAACACGTCTGCGCAGCCTGCATCGAGGCAGCGAAACAGCTCCGTTCCTCGCTGCCGTGCCCTACACCTAACAGCATCACCTGTTTCGCCGGGTTCAAGGAAACCGCCGTCCCGGTCCGCCTCGGCACCGAACGCTTCGCCTTCCTCAAAACGGGTGAAGTGTTCAACAAGGCGCCCACCGAGGCCGGCTTCGACCAAGTGATCGAGACGCTGCTACCCCTGGGCTACTCCAAAGATGAACTCGCCGATCTACGCGACACCTACTTCGCCTCACCGGTTGTCGAGGCGCCGCGCTACGAAGGCGTCGTCGCCCTGCTCGCGACCTTCGCCGAACATCTCGAACTCCATGTCGAGGAGCTGATGCTCATCGAAAATGATAGCGAACCGACATCGGTAACTCGCGCCAAATCCTACATCCGCGACAACCTCGACAGCCCCATCCACCTGCCGCAAGTCGCCGCGCATTCCGGAGTCAGCCAACACCACTTTTCGCGCCTATTCAAAAGCAGCACCGGCATGTCGTTCACCGAATACGTCGCCCGCTGCCGAATCGAACTCGCCAAAACAGAACTGCTCAAACCCTACGCCCGCGTCACCGAAATCGCCTTCGACGTCGGCTTCCAATCGCTCTCGCAGTTCAACCGCAGTTTCTCCCGAGTCGTCGGCGAGACACCCACCAGCTACCGGCGGCGCAAACTCGGCCGCTAACGTCACCAAACCGGCAATACCCGCCCGCTCCCGATGCGCACAATTTGCGCACACTTCAGCACCCCCTGCGCAGCACCGTCCCGCTTCGTCCCCTAGCTTCGGCAGCAATACCGCAAGCCGTGCCCGCCCTCCCCCATCACCCCACCCCGCTCCAACTATGGCTCGACCGACATCGGTGGGCGCGAGATGACGACCCTCCGTTCTCCGTCGCCCTCGCCTGCCCCGACCGGGAGCTCTGCGCCGAGTTAGGCTCGCTGATCGCGGAACACCTTTCCGATGTCCATTCCGGCACGCCGTCCGGCTGGCTCTACTTCGATGAACAAACCCTGCTCGAAGCAAAAGCCTCACCCGATCTCGCCGAAACCCTGTCACCCCCCGGGCGAGCCCCATTCCCCGGCGGCTGCCCAGGTCGTTGCGGCCTGCTCTCCGGCATCTCACGGATGGGCGCAGCCGTGATCTACCTGCCCGACGCCTGCCGCTCGCTACACAACCACCCCGCGATATTCGTCGCCGGCCTCCGCCCCCCCGGCGACGACGGCCACGCCGGGGGCGATCTCTCCATCGACCTCTCACGCATCGCCACCACCACCGCCGTGCGCATGATTGCCGACAGCGCCCTCGAGTGGGCCGCCACCATACCCCGCACCCCATGGAAATCCTGATCCTCACCGTCGCGGGCAGCCTCTTGCTCGGCGTCTTCTTCATCATCAGCTTCCTCGGCGAACGCTCAAGCGGCGACTCCCCCGACCCCGAACGCGACTCGCTACTGCCGCTGGACGACGAGCCCCCCAGCGACCGCCGCTAACCCTTTCACCGACCCAACTATGTCACCATCCCAACCCACTGGCGCCAAAGCCATCATCAAATTC
>QIKC01000262.1 GCA_003232855.1 Verrucomicrobiales bacterium | reverse complement strand
TTGATCAGCAGGGGTAGGTCGTGGCCGTCGATGGGGCCGTAGTAGCGCAGCCCGAATTCCTCGAAGATGACGCTGGGGACGATGACGTTTTTGGCGCCTTCTTCGACTTTGGCGGCGATGCGGCGGGCGCCTTTGCCCATGAGTTTTTCGACGAAGTTGGCCGCGGTGTCGTGCAGGCCGGAGTAGGTTTTGCTGGTGGAGATTTTGTTGAAGTACTTGGCGAGGGCGCCGACGTTTTTGTCGATGGACCACTCGTTGTCGTTGAGGACGACGATGAAGGGGCCGTTATGGGAGGCGATGTTGTTGAGTGCTTCGAAGGTGGGGCCGCAGGTGAAGGCGGCGTCTCCGGCGACGGCGATGACTTGTTCGTCGGTGCCTTTAATGTTGCGCGCGGCGACGATGCCGAGGGCGGCGGAGACGGCGGTGCCGGCGTGGCCGGCGCCGTAGCAGTCGTGTTCGCTCTCGGTGCGGAGAAGGAAGCCGTTGAGTCCTTTGTATTGACGGATGGTGTCGATTTTGTCCCAGCGTCCGGTGAGCATCTTATGGACGTAACCCTGGTGGGAGACGTCGAAGAGGAATTTGTCTTTCGGGCTGTCGAAGACGCGGTGCAGGGCGATGCTCAGTTCGACGACGCCGAGGTTGGGGCCGAGGTGGCCGCCGGTGCGCGAGAGGCTGTCGATGAGCACGCTGCGAATTTTCTCGGCGAGCAGCAGCAGCTGTTCGGGGTCGAGGGATTTAACGTCTGCTGGGCCGTTGATGGGCGGCAGTGTGTTCTGGTCAGAGGAGTTGGATGAGGTCATCGGAGTCGTCGGTCGACGTGCCGTCCGCATCATCGTCTTGCGTTGCGGTGGCTAGTGTTTTGGTGATTGTTTCGATGCGGGTGCGGGCGGTTTCGATGCGAACCCGGCAGGCTTTGAGCAGGCGGGTGCCTTCGTCGTAGTCCTTGAGCATGCTGTCGAGGGGGATGCGTTCGCCTTCCATGTGCTCGATGATGTCTTCGAGGCGTTCGATCGCGTCCTCAAAGCAGAGGTCGTCGATGTTGGCGGCTTTTTTTTTGGCGGGCATTGCGGGATCGGCGGAGCGGGGATCAACCTTCCATCATAGCGGGGCGGTGGGCGGGCGAAAGCGAAAAACGGGTGGTGCGGTTTCCACAGGTGGCGTCCTGGCGGGAGGCGGTAGAGAGCCGGGGGCTATTTGGGTTCCACGAGGTAGAAGATGCGGCGTTCGCTCATCGAACGGTCGGGCATGGTGAAGGGCATGTCGCGCATGCTGCCGATGCTGTAGGCCATCGCCTGGCTGACGATCATCGGTGCCCATTCGCGGTAGCTACCGTAAATGATGTCGGTGATCATCGGCTGGTTGGCGGCGCGCATGGTGAGGAGCACGCCGGAGAGTGGTTGCCCTTTTTGTTCTGTCAGCGCACTGATTTCCTTCATCTGTTCTGGGGTCGCGGGCAGCCACAGGGAGGAGCGGTCGCCGTACCAGCCGACTGACCAGGGGGCGTCGGAGACGACGACTTCGGCCGGATCGACGCGGTCGCGGATATAGGAAATCTGTAGCGACTGGGTGTCTCGTTCTTTGCCGTGGAGTGAGCGGGGGATGTTGGGGATCAGCCCGAGGATCATGGGGGAAACGCTGAAGAACACCGCCAGCACTAGGTGGCCGTTGGTGATCAGGGGCGAGTTCGAGAGTATTCCCAAGCGGCTCCACAGAACCGACAGGAACGCCAGCCCGTAGGCGGTCATCAGTGGGATGAATAGCAGGTGTAGCTGATTGGGATCCATCTTGGACTGTGGCAGGCCAAACAGCGACATGCCGACTACCCCGCCTAGCCACATGGCGAGAATACACCATCGGAAGGCGGCGATCTCCGGTCGCTTAAAGGGGTGCAAGAGGGAGAGGAAGAACAGGGGCGCGACGGCGATCGAGCCGAGGAACGCGTAGAGCCCGTTGAGCTGGCCGATCGAGGTGATGAGCACTTTGGAGGCGAAGCCCTTGCGGAAGATGTTCTCGCTGCGCGGGTCGTAGCTGCGCATCACGTCTTCTTCGCCGTTCCCCATGCCGCCGAGGATGGCGAAGTAGCCGGAGCCGAAGGGGGTTCCCGAGACGGAGGCGTTGCGTATCCCCCATGGTAGGATGATGACGAGGAACACCACTGCCATCATCGCCGCTGCCGCGCCGCGTGGCTTGAAATAGAACGCCGAGAAGATCAGCAGGCCGAAGAACGGCCAGACCGCCAGCCAGTGGGCGAGGGCGAGCAGTCCGAAGAATCCGGCGCACAGGGCGACCCAGAACATCGGCGCGCGCCCGAGGGTCTGAGCCTCGATCGCTTTGTAGAGAAAGTAGGTGCCGAACGAGAACAGGAAGAGCATCAGCATCTGCGGCAGCCCGGTCTGGGAGAAGCGCCAAAACATCTCACAAAGCAACATTAGCAAGGCGGTGACGCCGCCGATTTTGGCGTCGAAGATGCGCGAGACGAGGAGGTAACTGATGCCAATGGAGGCGAGCAGAAGAAGGATCGATACGCCGGCGATGACGCGGTCGAAGAGGTAGACGTTTGACTCTCGATCCCAGACGAAGCCGTCGTTGCCATCGTCGTCGGGCTCGCCTTTGAAAAAGTTGAGAATGACCGAGTTGATCAGCGGGTTGAGAGGGGCGTGGTAGGTGTCGTGGAAGCCGACGAGCGCGATATCGCCCGAGTGCTGTTCTGCTTGGTAGAGCGAGAGCGGGCGGATCATCTTGGTCTGGAAGCCGTTGCCGCGGGCGATCTCGCGGGCGATCTGTGCCTGGTCGATGCCCTTGGGGTGGGTTAGGCCGCGGAAGCCGGGAGCCAGATAGAAAAACATCAGGCCGATGACGAGCAGCAGGAACAGTGCCCGGCGGATGATAATGGCCGGGCTCAGCTCGCCGCCGGATGTGGAAAAGAAACTCCTTAGAGACATAGGGATAGTAAGGCGACAATAGTTGGACTGGCGGGGCGAGAAATCAAGCCCGTTATGCGTCGGCGTGATGGCAACGGTTTGTTTGAGGCGTTCATCCTGAAGGAGTGGCGTCTTCGCTGAGCTTGCGCTGGAGGGTGCGTCGGCTGATGCCCAGTAGTTTCGCGGCTCCGGTGCGGTTGCCGCCGGTGTGGGCGAGGGCGGCGCGGATGAGGCGCATTTCGGCGGCGGCGAGTTCGAAGCGCTCGGCCTCTGGTGCCCCGGGGGCGGCTGCGGACAGGTCGCCGGTCGGTGTCGTGGCGTTGCGAATGGCGGCGTCGCGCACGGCGGCGGGAAGGTGGCGTAGGGTAATTTTCGGCCCGTTGCTCATCACCACCCCGTGCTCGATGGCGGTGCGCAGTTCGCGCACGTTGCCGGGCCAGCGATGGGCGAGTAGGGCGCGCATCGCTTCGGAGGTGAGTTGCTTGACGGGTGCTCCGTCCTGCGCGGCGAATTCTTTCAAAAAAGCGTCCGCCAGCAGCGGGATGTCCTCTGCGCGATCGCGTAGCGGTGGGAGGGTCAGGCGAACGACGTTGAGCCGGTAGAACAGATCTTCGCGAAATTCGCCAGCGGCGACCATGGCTTCCAGATTTTTGTTAGTTGCGGCTAGCAGGCGCACGTCGATGCTGATCGACTGGTTGCCGCCGACGCGTTCGAAGGTGCGTTCGCCCAACACGCGCAGCAGCTTCACCTGTGTGGAGGGATCGATTTCGCCGATCTCGTCGAGGAAGAGAGTGCCGCCATCGGCTTGTTCGAAACGGCCGATGCGTTTTTCGGTGGCGCCGGTGAAGGCGCCGCGCTCGTGGCCGAACAGTTCGCTTTCTAGCAATTGCGGAGAGAGCGCGGCGCAGTGGACGGAGACGAGTTTCGCTTTCGGGCGACCGCTGAGGTTGTGTAGGGCCAGCGCCACTAGCTCCTTGCCAGTGCCGTTTTCGCCGTCAATCAACACCGTCACGCGCGAAGGGGCGACCTGTTCGATGGTCTCGAAAATGGGGCGCATCGCCGCCGATTTACCGAGGATATTAGAGACGGTGAAGCGTTTTTCGACCTGTTTTTTCAGGCGGCTGTTCTCCTCGCGCAGGGTGCGGGTCGATAGCGCGCGTTTGATGAGCATTTCTAGCTCGTCGATGTTGAGTGGTTTGGTGACAAAGTGGTAAGCGCCGCGTTTCATGGCCTCTACTGCGGTGTCCACCGATCCGTAGGCGGTCATCATGATGCAGACCGGCGGGTCGGGCATGGCCAATGCGCTGTCGATGAGCGTCATGCCGTCGTCGGCACCGAGACGCAGGTCAG
>QIKC01000231.1 GCA_003232855.1 Verrucomicrobiales bacterium | reverse complement strand
GACGATCGACCAAGTTTTCTACAACACGACAGGCGGGCGGCGAGAGGGAAAATATCGGTTCCCGCTGCCTGAAGGGGCGTCGATTTCGCGGTTGGCGATGTATGTCAATGGGCATCTGATAGAGGCCGGAATGGTCGAGCGCGAGCGGGCGGCGGCGGTCTATCGCGACATCTTGCGCAAACAGCGCGACCCCGTTTTGCTCGAATGGGTGGATGGGAGGACGTTCGCGATGCGGGTGTTCCCGATCGAGGCCCGCGAACACAAGCGCATCATCATCAGCTATACGCAGCGTTTGGAGGCGGATGGAGATAAGGTGTTCTACCACTTCCCTGGGGCGGATCCGCAGAAGGCGGGCAAGTGGTCTGCGAACGTACGGATTCGGGGCGGTTCCGGCGGCGACTGGTCGAGCGGATCTCACGAGTTCACGGCGCGGCGAAGCGGCGGGGATCTGTTGCTGAGTTGCGAGATGGAGGATATTTCTCCGGTGGGGGATGTGGCGTTGCTATTCGAGCGCCGGGCGACGCGGCGCCAGCGTTTCGAGGTGACGGAGGTGGACGGCGAGCGTTATGCGGTGGTGCGTTGGCGCCCGGAACTCGCCAGTCTCCCCGAACCGGAGAGGCGGGATTGGGTGGTGGTGTTCGAGGCGTCGGCGGACCGCGATCCGGTCGTCGCCCGTCGCCAGATCGACGCGCTGCGCGGGTTGATAGAGACCCGTGGGGAGGGGCAGCTCACGGTGGTGATGGCCAACACGGGAGCCGAAGTGATAGGGCAAGATCACCTAGCTCGGTTGGAGCAGGCACACCTGATCGGGGCGCTCGATCTGAACCGAGCTTTCGCCCGGGTCAGGGAGTTGACGCGGCACCGGAGGCCCGCAGTGATCGTGCATCTGGGGGGAGGGGTGGCGTCGCTGGGCGAGCGTTCGGCTGCGGAACTGGTGAAGGTATTGCCAGACTGGGTGCCCTATGTTGGCGCGGGAGTCGGGCGGCAGTGGAACCAGGAACTGATGCGGTTGGCGGCGGAGCGTTCTGGCGGGGTGTTTGGTGAGGTATCTAGTGCAGCCGATTTAGTGCGCTTGGTGAGGGGTGCGACTGCGGTGCGGCTCGATGATATCGAAGTCGTCGGTGCTGGGGGAATTGAGTTTTTGTCAGAGAAAACGCGGTTGGTGGACGGTGGCGAACTGGTCGCCGTGGCGCGGCTGGCGGAGGGGCAGGAACTGCCTGGGGTGGTCACCGTGCGGGGGCGGCTAGCAGGTGGGCGATGGGAGCGGGATCTGGAGGCGGTGTGGGGGAAAGGCGATGCGGGGTACTTGCCGAGGCACTGGGCGCGGTTGGAGATTGAGCGGCTGATGAAGGCGCCTGTGGAAGGGCGTCGTGAAGCGGTCGTGGCACTTAGCAAATCGATGGGCGTCATGTCGCCATTCACCTCTTTGTTGGTATTGGAGAGCGCGCAAATGCACGAGGAATACGGGGTCGCGCGGGGAACGGGATCTCACTGGGCGAAGTACCCCGCGCCCGCTACGATGGCGAGCCTGCCGGCGCCCAAGTTGAAGTTGAAAGCGGAACCCGCTGCCGTTCCGCGTTGGGATGGTGAGGGGATGCGTCGCGGCGGCGAAGAGATCAAGATCGAGTTCCCGAAACCGATGTTTTGCGGTACCCCGGTTTCGATAAGACGTCCAAATTTGGAGCGGATGCGGTGGCGGAACCCGGTCGGTGCGGTTGCCTGGCGGTCGATGTTTGCAGGGAGGCCGGTGAAGGTGCGCGGGCAGACTCCTTACGACTATTCGCGTAGGCCGCGACTCACCTTGTTCGCTCCGCGCGGGACGGAAATTTTGTCGGTGGGCGCGAAGGTGACGTCTAGCGATATGGATCCGATCATCGGCGAGCTCGATATGGCCGTCGATGGGAACAAGCACGGTGGGGACGGGAACTATTTGGAGCTCGGTCCGGGGAAGCAGTGGCTGCAGATCGATCTCGGCGGGCGGCGCACCTTGTGGGGGATCGTCCTCTGGCACTTTCACAAACACACCCGTGCCTATGACGATATCGTCGTGCAGTTGTCGGACGATCCGGAGTTCCGAGCTGGGGTGCGGACGATCTTCAATAACGATTTCGACAACTCGTCCGGATTTGGAATGGGGTCGGATCCTGCTTGGATCGAGACCAACCACGGACGGATCATCGATGTTCCTGGGATCGCCGCGCGCTACCTGCGTTTTTACAGCAATGGCAATACAGCGAACGAGATGAACCATTACGTGGAGGTCGAGGTGTGGGGCGAGAAAGGGGATGCGGGGAATTTTCGTGCGGTACCGGTGGAGGGTGGCGATTGGGGCGCTGTTGCGAATCTCGAACAGCGGGCGGAGCTTCAGTGGCAGAAGCAGGGAGGGGTGATCGATCTGGCGTGGTTGCGGCAGAGCCACGCGGCAATTCTCGCGGCGATGGCCGAGGCGGCTCGTGCAGGAGGGGATGTACCGGAGGATGTGGTCAGTCGGGCGGTGCGTGTGGCCGACCGGTGGTGGGGGATCGATGGGGCATCGGTTCGCGCGTGCCAGATGGCCGCGGTGTTGATGGGGGAGCTGGGGCGCGACGATCTCAAATGGGCTTACCTCACCACGCCGGTGGCGGTCTCCCGTGGGGGCAGTTGGCGATGGCGCGAAGTGGCCGTGTTCGCCCGCCACGAAGGGGATCCGGCGATGGCGGAGCTGGCGCTACGCGAGGCGGCGGCGGCTCGTGGGCGTCGATAAACCCTACGACGCCGATTTAGGTTTCGCGGCCTTCGCGACCGGCGAGGATGCGGTTGTAACGGATGGATTGCCGCAGCTGGGCGATCTTCAGGAAGATGCTCTTGTATTTCTTGAGGACGGGTTGCAGTTCGGGCTCGATGCTGTTGGCGTGTTTTGAGAGGAAGGTTCCGATTTTGTAACCGAGTGCCTTCTTGGTGGCGTCGAGTGCGCCGATACGGGAGGTGTAGTCGGCGACCAGTTTTGAGGATTTGCTGACCTTGCTCATCATCTCGGCCATTTTCTGGCGTGCTTCGCTGCGCAGGGTGTCGATTTTTTTCTCGATGGTGTCGACGATTTCCTCGGCGGCGCGGATTTTTTCGGTGAGGTCGGCGACGTTTCTCTTGTCGATGGCGTATTGGGATTTGAGGGTGTCCATCGCCGTCTGTACTGCCGCGAGTTCGGTGGGATCCCCGCCGGATTCGGTGAGGACTTTGAGCTTGAGCCGGTGACCCGAATATTTCTTTTTGGTGAGGTTGCCCGCCGCCTTGGAAATTTCAATCTCGTGCATCAGGGAGATGGCCACTCGCATGGCCTCGGTCTTTTTCTCGCTGATCTCGGTCAGGTGCTCTTCGGATTTTAGTTCGAGTTCGTCGCGTTTGGTGCCGAGGTCATCGTTGGTGGATTCGATGCCGCGGATCTCTCCCTCCAGCCGGTCTTGCTGGTTTTCGATCTCTTTGATTTTCCAGTGTTCCTCCCCGAGTTCGGCGATGTCGGCGACGTCCTTCCACGAGATTCTGCCGAGGAGGTCCTCGGCCTCGCTCAGGTAGTGCGTCAGCTGCGAGGCGACACGAAGGTGGTTGCGCTCGTTGGCGAGACCAACTGAGCGCGCCATGCGGCGGAGGATGAATTCGATGCTGTTCATTTGCCCTGTATAGAGCGTTTTTTAGGTGTTTGTTGCAAGTGTCCGACGCTGTAGAATACGCGCAGAGCGTTATTCTGGCAGGCGATATTTTGGTCTTCTAGTGGATGACGCCTTTTTGTAGTTCGGCGACTACTTTGAAGTCTTCTAGGGTGGAGGTGTCGCCACTGATTTCGCCGCCGGCGCAGATTTCTTTGAGGAGGCGGCGCATGATTTTGCCGCTGCGGGTTTTCGGCAGGGCGGCGGTGAAGCGGATGTCGTCGGGTTTGGCGATCGGGCCGATTTCTTTGGCGACTTGGGCGCGTAGGGCGGCGGCGAGTTTGGCGTCGGGTTTGGCTTTTCCCTTTAAGGTGACAAAGGCTACGACTGCTTGGCCTTTGATCTCGTGAGGTCTGCCGACTACTGCGGCTTCGGCGACGGCGGGGTGAGCGACTAGCGCGCTTTCGACCTCGGCGGTGCCGAGTCGGTGGCCGGAGACGTTGAGCACGTCGTCGAGTCGGCCGACAATCCAGAAGTAGCCGTCTTTGTCGCGGCGGGCGCCGTCGCCGGCGGTGTAGAAGCCTTCGTAGTCATTCCAATAGGTTTTTTTGTAGCGGCGTTTGTCACCGTAGATGCTGCGCAGCATGGAGGGCCAGGGCTTGCGGATGACGAGCTTGCCGCCTTCGTTGGCTTTGCACTCGCGCCCGGATTCGTCGAGGATGGCGGCATCGACGCCGAAGAAGGGCAGGGTAGCGGTGCCGGGTTTTGTGGGGGTGGCGCCGGGCAGGGGGCTGATCATGATGGCGCCGGTTTCGGTCTGCCACCAAGTATCGACAATGGGGCAGCGGCTGGCGCCGATTTTTTTGTGGTACCACATCCAAGCTTCCGGGTTGATCGGTTCGCCGACGGTGCCGAGTAGGCGCAGCGAGCTGAGGTCGTGCTTTTCTGGGAAGGCGTCGCCGGCTTTGATGAAGGCGCGGATGGCAGTGGGTGCGGTGTAGAAAATGGTGACGCCGTGGCGTTCGATGATGTCCCAAAAGCGGCCGAAGTCTGGCTGGTTGGGCGCGCCTTCGTACATCAGGCAGGTGGCTCCGTTGAGCAGTGGGCCGTAGACGATGTAGCTGTGGCCGGTGATCCAGCCGACGTCGGCGGTGCACCAGTAGATGTCGTCTTCGCGGATATCGAAGACGTATTTGGTGGTTGAGTAGGTGCCGGTCAGGTAGCCGCCGGTGGTGTGCAGGATGCCTTTGGGTTTGCCGGTGGAGCCGCTGGTGTAGAGAATGAACAGCGGGTGTTCGCTGTCGAGTTCGGCGGGCGGGCAGTCGGCCGAGGCGTCGGCCATGGCGGCGTGCCACCAGATGTCGCGGCCGCGCTTCATCGTGATTTCGTTTTTGCAGCGTTCGAGGACGATGACTTTTTTGATGGCCTTGGTCTTGGCGAGCGCGGCATCGACGTTGGCTTTGAGCGGGACGACTTTACCGCGGCGCCAACTGCCGTCGGCGGTGATGACGGTGGTGGCGCCGGAGTCTTCGATGCGGTCGAGGATGCTGTTGGCGGAGAAGCCGCCGAAGACGACGGAGTGGACGGCGCCGATGCGGGCGCAGGCGAGCATGGCGATGGCGGCTTCTGGCACCATGGGCATGTAGATGATGACGCGGTCGCGGCGTTTGACGCCTTGCGCTTTGAGGACGTTGGCGAATTTGCATACCTCGCGGTGTAGCTGGGCGTAGGTGAGGGTGCGGACTTCGCCGGGCTCGCCTTCCCAGATGATGGCCGCTTTGTTTTTGCGCGGGCCGTCGAGGTGGCGATCGAGGCAATTTTCGGCGGCGTTGATTTTGCCGCCGACGAACCATTTGGCGAAGGGCGGATCCCACTGCAGGGGTTTTGTCCACTTTTTCTGCCAATGGAGCTCGCTGGCTTCGCGTGCCCAGAATTTTCCTGGCGAGGAGATGGATTCCTTATGCAGGCGCTTGTATTCGGCCATGCTGCCGATCCGTGCCGCTTTGGAAAACTCCTTTGCCGGCTTGAAGACCCGGGTCTCGTGCAGGTGGGATTCGATGTTTTTGCTCATGGCTGATTGATCCGGGGCGAAATAATAAGGGGGAGATTAGCGAGGTTGCCGCTTCGACTCAATGCTTAGTTTTTCCAAATAGTTGGGCGATATCCTTGTTGCCGAGGATGCGCCATTTTCCGGAGCCGAGAGAGGGGTCGGTGAGGCCGCCGATGCGCACGCGGATCAGTCGCCGCACGCCGTATCCTAGGGTGTCGAGCATGTAGCGAACCTGCCGCTTTAGCCCCTGTTGGAGGACGATGGCCACGGTGCGTTTGGATACGCGTTCGACGGCGCTGGCGCGCGCGAAGCCCGAGGGGGTCTCGACGCCGGTGATCAGTTGTGCCGCGTGTTCGGCGAGGAAGGGCGTGGTGAGGTTGACCACATATTCCTTTTCGATTTTGTGCGTGGGGTGGGTCAGTTTTTGGGAAATTTCGCCGGAGCTGGTGAGGACGATCAGGCCTTCCGAGTTGAAATCGAGTCGTCCTGCGTAGTTGAGGTTGCTCTGTCGGCTGAGGTGCGGGGGCAGCAGGTCGAAAATGGTGGGTCTGCCCTCGGGGTCGCGGCGGGTGCAGAGGTAGCCGGGGGGTTTGTAGAGGAGGAGGGTGGTTTCCTCTTCGTTCGGACGGGCGGTCTTGCCATCGACCGTTACCTCGTCGCCGGGGGAGATTCGGGTGGCGAGAGCGATGCAGATTTCGCCGTTGACGGTGACTCTGCCCTCGGTCACGAAGGCCTCGCAGGAACGTCTGGAGCCCAAGCCACAATCCGCGAGGAAGCGGTTGATCCGGGGTGGGCGATCTTGTCGAGTGGACAAAGCGGCGATAAGAGGGCGTCCACGCCGCAGCGATAAGGGAGAGAGGGGGGGCAGCCCCGGCGAATCCGTGGCGGCGTTGTTCCTACTCGTCCGGCATGGTCTTCGGAAGGCCGAGCGCCTTATCCGAATCTTTCCACTGACCGCGTGATTTGAGCAACTTCACGCGTTCGAAACGCTTGAGGACGTTGCGCTTTGCTCCGACGGAAGATGAACCTTTGAGGCTGCGGTGTTGGGACATAGGACGAAATAGTAGAGTTCGGTTGGTGAGGGAGCCTCACTGGCGGAGGGCGGGGAATCTATCGAGTAAGATGGGTCTGGCAAGCTCTTTTTGGAGCTGGGGGAGGCGGCAAAAGGGGCTTTTTTGACAGAATTAACGGAATTTACAGAATTTTTGGAGCGCGGACTTGTAGTCCGCTGGGGGCGATGCAGAAGGAAGGGATGTTCGGAGATACTGGTGAGGTGAGGGTTGATACTCTTGCTGAACATTGGCAAACGACTTTTCGAGACCTGAATGGTTCTGATTTTTTTACGCGAAGATTTTGACTTCGAGAAAAAGAAAAATCAGCGGATCGGGCGTCAGCCCTCAGCGCATTGCTGCCCTTACGCGCTACCGCGTTCTCTACGCCCCCCTCAGCTGCTTGCGAACTTCGCATCTTTCGTGCTCTTCGCGGACAGATTCAAAAAAAGTTCGGTGAACTCAAAGCTGAGGAGCTACTCTTCGATACCTGAATGGTCACGAAAAAAGTGACAAAGACAATTTATGCAACCATTCCGTCCGAACCCCTTTCCTGTTTGACATCACGCCCTCTTGATGCCATATTGACAACATAACGTCGAGCCACTAAGCCTTGTCATGCAGCCATCATGCACATCATCACCCGCCGGAGGCTCAAAGAATACGCCAACAAACACCCGAAGGCCGAAGCTTCACTCACAGCGTGGTACACCGTGGCCAAGGCCGCACGTTGGCAGTCCATTACCGAAGTTAGAAAAACATTCCCCCACGCAGATGCCGCACAAGCCGCCAGCGGCAAGACCATCACCATTTTCAACATCGCTGGAAACAATCATCGACTTATCACCGCCATTCACTACAACCCGGGAAAAATTTTCATCCTCAAGATTCTCACTCACTCGCAATACGATAAGCCTAACTGGAAAAAAGAATTATGAGCCGCACACGCGACAAAACATCCCTGCCCAAGTTTTCCGCACTGCCTAAAACCTACGGGGCACTGTGCCGCCTCCACATGCCGCGCACCATCCATGACGGTATCGAATTGGAAGCCGCCACGGAAATCATCGACCTCATGGCAGGACACAAGCTCACCAAGGATCAAGAGGACTACCTCACCACGCTGGCCGATCTTGTGGCCGTGTACGAGGAAAACCACATCGACCAGCTCCCCAAGCTCAAGCCTCGTGAATTCCTTGCCGCCCACCTCGACAACATCGGCATGAGTGCCACAACATGGGGCAAGCTCATCGGCATCGACCGTTCGACCGCCTCACGACTTCTCAGGGGGGAAAGAAGGCTCAATACCGACCACATCCGCAAGACAGCCGAGGCTCTGCACATCGATGCTGGATTGATGATATAGAATCACGGAATTCAGGGGGTCTGCAAGTAGCTGCTGGGGATTTGTTTTTTGCGGGGTGTCCCTGAGGACGTTGTTGAGGGGATCGGAGAGGGGGAGAAAGGGGGTGATGAAGGGGCCTTTTTTTAATATCAATTTGCAAGGACTGACCCCGTCAAATACGTAGCCGCCTTCCCAAGAAGGCGGCTACGGGGAGGGAGGAGGGTTCTACTTAGATGACGGTCGGGATACTACCTCCAATGCGATCAATTTTGTGTCAGCATCTGCGGCGACGGAGACGACGGCTGTTGTGGG
>QIKC01000224.1 GCA_003232855.1 Verrucomicrobiales bacterium | reverse complement strand
CGCCGTTCGGGCGCCACCCGCCCCGACGCCGGGCGGCCACTCCTCGGATGCTTGACCATAATCGCCTCCGGAATGCTGTCGATGTCCTGCGGCTCGGGGGCGGAGTCCACCTCTTCGACAGGAGCCGAAGCCGATCGGGGTTTCGCCTCTCGGGCACGCGCCAACCACTTGAGGAAGCGCGCGTCATCCCTCACCACCACAGGCCGGGTAGTGGGAATGTTTGGCGTCGTGCTCACAGGTGGGGACGGCGTTTTGTCAGCGCCGGAATGCTCAGCTTAGCAGAGCGGCGGCAGAAAGGAATAGAAAACCGCTCAGGACAGATTGGCGAGCATTTCAGCGAGTTGCTCCACCTTGGTTTTCAAGGACTCTCTGCGTGTGCGATTCTCCTCCACCACCTCCTTCGGCGCGCGTTCGGTGAAATTGGCGTTGGCCAGCTTACCGGCGATCTGTTTGAGATCTTTTTCGGCCTTGGCGATTTCTTTGGAAATACGCTCCTTTTCCGCGGCGACGTCCACCAGTCCCTCTAGCGGCATGTACATCTTACCCAACGGCGTCAAAAAAGTCGGAGTTCCTGCGGCGGGCAAATAGCCTCCCGAGGCGTCGATCTCCCCCGCTCCACAAAGCCGTTTCAAAGTATCCAATTCGTCGCTAGCCCAATCGACGGAAGCCTCCAGATAAAACGTCACGTTGCGGTTGGCGGCGAGGTTGTACTGCGCCTTGAGGTGGCGAGCACTGCGTGTCGATTCGTGGATCGCGGCGACCCGGCGACCGGCCTCGGCGACCACCTCCGGGTCGATCCCCTGCAACGCAGCCCCCTCCGGCAGCGGCGTGCGCATCAGCAGTTCCCCGTCGGTAGCAAAGCCGAGTTTCTCCCAAAGCTCCTCGGTGATGTGCGGCATATGCGGGTGCAGTAGTTGCAGGAAGCGGGCGAGGACGGTGTCGAACACTTGTAGCGTGCTGTCGCGCCGGGCGGGCTCGGCGTCATCGCGGAAGTGCGCCTTGATCGATTCGAGGTACCAATCACAGAACTCGCTCCAAAAGAAGTCGTAGAGCCTCGTCGACGACTCTTGAAATCGGTAGTCCCCATAGCAGCGCACCAGCTCGGTGGCCAGCCCATCGACCTTCGCCAAAATGTCGATGTCGTAGATCGACAGCCCGCCGATATCCCCACTGGACACTGAAAACTGAACACTTGAAACTCCCCCCTGCATCTGCCGGAAGCGGCAGGCGTTCCACAGCTTGTTAGCGAAATTCCGCCCCTCCTCGACCTGCGGACAAACGCTCTCCTCGACACCGGCCTTGTCCTTGCGCTTCTCCTCGATGAAGCGCACGTCCGTACCGGAAGGCGCGATACGCATCACCGAAAAACGCAGAGCATCGGCACCGTACTTAGCGATCAGGTCGAGCGGATCGGGCGAGTTCCCGAGGCTCTTGGACATTTTGCGCCCCTGCTTATCGCGGATAATGCTAGTGAAGTAGACGTTCGAGAACGGCTTCTGACCGGTGAACTCGTAGCCCGCCATGATCATGCGTGCGACCCAGAAAAAGATGATGTCCGGCCCGGTGACCAAATCGGTGGTCGGGTAGAACTTCGCCTTGGTCGGCGCGTCCATGGTGGCGAAGGGCCATAGCCAAGAGCTAAACCAGGTGTCGAGCACGTCATCGTCCTGCACCCAATTCTCCGGGTCGGACGGCGGATCGAAACCGACGTGCAGCGCATCGCCGGCAGTCGCCTTGTCCAGCGATTCGGCGCCACGCAGCTCCTCGGCGCGATCCTTGCGATACCAAACCGGGATGCGATGCCCCCACCACAACTGGCGACTGATGCACCAATCCTGAATGTTCTCCATCCAGTGCGCAAAAGTCTTCGCCCAACGCTCCGGGCGGAATTTGATCTCGCGATCGGCCACCGCTTTGGTCGATCTCTCCAACTGCGGATACTTCAAAAACCACTGCATCGAAATGCGCGGTTCGACCGGCACGTCGGCGCGCTCGCTGAACCCAACGTTGTTTTCGTAGTCCTCCACGCGCACTAACAGACCCATTCCGTCCAACTTCTCCGCCGCCTTCTCCCGCGCCTCGAAACGATCCATGCCAGCGAATTCCTCACCCGCCAACGCATTGAGCGTGCCGTCCGGGTTGAGCACGTCGATGATCTCCAGCCCGTTCTTGGCACCGATTTCAAAGTCGGCCTTATCGTGCGCCGGCGTCACCTTGAGCACCCCGGTGCCGAACTCCGGGTCGATGTGCTCGTCGGCGATGATCGGGATCTCCGCGCGCGGGAACGGCCGCACCGCCATCTTACCGATCAGATGCGCGTAGCGCTCATCCTTCGGGTTCACCGCGATACCGGTGTCGCCCATCAACGTCTCCGGACGGGTGGTGGCGATCTCCAAATACTCGCCCTCCTCACCGGCGATCTCGTAGCGTATGTAGTAGAGCTTGCCGCGCTGCGGCTTCATGATCACCTCCTCGTCAGAAAGCGCCGTCAGCGATGCCGGGCACCAATTCACCATGCGCTTGCCACGGTAGATGTGGCCGCTGTTGAAAAAGTGAACAAAGCACTCCTGCACCTGCCGCGAATACTCCGCGTCCATGGTGAAGCGCTCGCGCTCCCAGTCGCACGAGCAGCCGAGCTTTTTCAGCTGCTTGACGATGATGCCGCCGTGCTTCTCCTTCCACTCCCAAACCCGCTTGAGAAATTCATCACGCCCCAGGTCGCGACGCGTCAACCCCTCCGTCTCGCGCAGATGCTTCTCCACCTTCGACTGCGTGGCGATGCCAGCATGATCCGTCCCCGGCAGCCACATCACCTCCTTACCCTCGGTGCGCGCTCGGCGGGCGAGGATATCCTGCATGGTGTTGTTCAAGACGTGCCCCAGCGTCAGCACCCCGGTCACATTCGGCGGCGGGATGACGATGCTGTAATGCGGCTTGTCCGAAGCGGCATCGCCACGGAACGCACCGGCGGCAGTCCAACGATCAAACCACTTATCTTCGACGGCACCGGGCTCGTACGCTTTGGGAATCTCTGAGAGCATAGAGGCGGAGATAACTTGAACGTCCCCCGTTTTGCAAAATCTAATTTTACGAACTCGACGGTATTGCATCGCCGTCCCCGACGCGCTAGGATTCGCGCCCGAGCCCTCCCCACCTCTCCCCCGACCAATGAACCGCCCCGCCCCGGCATCCCCCTCCCGCCTGCTGCCGCTACTGGCGTTGGCCGCCACTGCGATCCTCCTCATCCCGGGAACTGCGGGCGCTGCCGCGTGGGACGTCACTCGACACCAAGGGCGCGATTACGTCACCGCCAAGAACATCAAAAATTTCTACCGCTTCGCCACCCTCGGAGTCAGCAACGGCACCATTCAATTCCGCTCGCCGAAAATCGAGATGAAGATCCGCAACGGCAGCGACAACCTCTACATCAACCGCGTGCTCTTCCGCCTCAGCTACCCGGTGATCTTCAAAGACAAAAACTACCTCTTCTCGCGCATCGACCTCGCCAAGCTCATCGACCCCGTGCTGCGACCCAGCTTCATCCGCTCCGGGCGACGCTTCACCACCGTCGTCATCGACCCCGGACACGGCGGCGCCGACCCCGGCAGCAAGAGCATCTATGGCAAAGAGAAGGAGTTCAACCTACGCCTCGGCCTGCTGCTCAAACGCGACCTCGAACGCCGCGGCTTCCGCGTCCGCATGACCCGCGATGCGGACACCTTCCCCACCCTCGGACAACGCGTCGTGTTCGCCAACCGCGTCCCGGACTCGATCTTCATCTCCCTACACTTCAACTGGTTCACAAGACGCGACGCGAAAGGCCTGGAAACCTACGCCCTCAGCCCACAAGGCGCCGGAACCCACAACGACCGCGGCCCCAACGGGCGCTCACTGAGAGGCAACTCGCGCGACTCCGAGAACATCGCCCTCGCCACCGCCGTCCACGCCTCGATCTTAAAGAAGACCCGCGCCAACGACCGCGGCATCAAACGCGACCGCTTCACCGTCCTAGCCGGCATCAACAAGCCCGCCATCCTCGTCGAAGGCGGCTTCTTATCCAACCCCGGCGAAGCGCGCAAGATCGCCTCCACCGCCTACCTCTCCCTCATCTCCACCGGCATCGCCGACGCCTGCGTCACCTACCGCAACGCCCTACGGAAATAACGGTCGGGGGAGCCATCGACCTCCAGTCGTCATCGCAAAGCGCGCCGGATTCAAGATGCTACAAAAAAGGATCTGCCCGCGAATACACGCGAATGAACGCGAATTTTTAGAGATATACAGGAGAGCACAAAGATTGGCGAAAGCCCTTCGAGCTCGTCTCGCC
>QIKC01000264.1 GCA_003232855.1 Verrucomicrobiales bacterium | reverse complement strand
CCGCCACTCGGGCG
This sequence comes from Verrucomicrobiales bacterium, assembly GCA_003232855.1. GTDB lineage: Bacteria > Verrucomicrobiota > Verrucomicrobiia > Verrucomicrobiales > DEV007 > SZUA-55. Next base: position 4,657 of record QIKC01000264.1, on the reverse strand, counting down.
AAGGTTTTCGTTCTCGGTTACTTGATGCTGCTCGATACGCTCGACCGGGTCGATGCCGACGGCCAGGCTGGCGCTGCTGTGGTGCTGCGCGCCGCTCGCGAGGCTGGATTACTGACTGCGGTGGACTGCGTTAGCGAGCCCGGGGCACAGTTCCGCGATGTGGTGCTCTCCGCCCTGCGCGAGACCGACATTTTGTTCATCAACGAGTTCGAGATCGGCCAGGCCATCGGTCGCGAGGTGCCCTGCGAGCGCGAGGCCATGGTGGCGGCGGCGATGGAGCTCGCCGCATTGGGGTTGCGTGAGGGTGGCCAAATCGCGGTGGTCGTCACCGGCGATGGTTCCGCAGTCACGCAGGCTTCGGTGGCGCTGCCGGATGCGGAGATTGTCGGAGCGACCGGTGCCGGTGACGCTTTTGCTTCGGGGTATTTGTTAGGCACGCATGCTGGGGCTGATGCCGGTAGCTGTCTGCTCGACGCCGTTTGTGCGGCGGCGATGTCGCTGCGTGATCCGACGCCCTCGGCGGGCATGCGCTCGCAGGCGGAATGCCTCGAACTGGGGGGACGCTATGGGTTCCGCGATTTTTGATGCGTTGTTAGGAATTACACCGCATCCTCGCAGCGGGTGCAGAGGCCGTCGTCGTTGAATTCTGGCGTGAGGCGCCAGCAGCGGGGGCACTTTTCGTGGGTGGATTTTTTTGCGGTGGCGCTGGGTTCTTCGCCGCCGCGTTCGATCAGTAGTTCGCTGACGATGAAGAATTCGGTGACGGCGGTGGCGTCGCCGAGCAGATCCTCCGGGGTCGGTGCGCCTGCGGGTAAAGTTAGGGTAACGGTGGCCTCGTTGTTGGAGCGGATGGTCTTTTCCTGGCGCAGAGGCTCGATGGCCTGTTGGATGACGTTGCGATAGGCGAGCAGTGTTTCCACCTTTTCACTAGCCCCGGTCGCCGCCGCTGGGTTGGCGGCAGGGAAGGTGGCTAGGTGGATGTCGCCGGCGGCGTGGCCGGCGAATTCCCAAGCCTCGTCGGCGGTGTAGGCGAGGACGGGTGCCAGCAGGTGGCAGAGGCCGTCGAAGACCTGGCGCATGGCGTCCTGACTGGCGCGGCGGCGCGGTGCATTGGGCGTATCGCAGTAGAGGCGGTCTTTGGTGATGTCGATGTAGAGGCTGCTCAAGTCGTTGGTGCAGAAGGAGTTGATGGCGCTGTAGACCTTGCGAAATTCGAATTTGGCGTAGGCGTCGAGGCATTCTGCGCGGAGGGCGTCGAGGCGTTCGAGGATCCATCGGTCGATGAGGGTCATCGCCTCTGGGGCGACGGCCTGCGCGGTGGGATCGAAGTCGTGCAGGTTGCCCAACAGGATGCGTAGAGTGTTGCGGATGCGGCGGTAGGTTTCGGCGGTTTTCTTGAAAAGTTCCTCGCCGAAGGGCACTTCGTTCTGCCAGTCGACACTGCTCACCCAGAGGCGCAGGATGTCGGCGCCGTACTGGTTGTAGAAGTGGGCGGCGTCCATGGGCTTGCCCTTTTTCTTGTCGGACTTGGAGATTTTTTTGCCGTCTTTATCGACGACGAACCCGTGCGTGAGCACGGATTTGTAGGGGGCGGTGCCGCGCACGGCCATGCTCAAGATCAGCGAGCTTTGGAACCAACCACGGTGTTGGTCGGTGGCCTCGAGATAGAGGTCGGCGGGGCAGTTCAGTTCCGGGTGGCGGTCGCAGACGGCGACGTGGCTGCAGCCGGAGTCGATCCACACGTCGAGGGTGTCTCGGCAGCGTGTGGTTTCGGCGGGCAGGTCGAGTTTTTCTGCCCACCAGGCGTCGTCTTGTTCGAACCACAAGTTGGAGCCGCCGGTCTCTAGGACGTCGGCGACCTTGCGCGCCAGCGCGGCGTCGATCTGTGGTGTGCCTTCGGCATCGTAGAAGACGGGGAGGGGAACGCCCCAGGTGCGCTGTCGGGAGATGCACCAGTCGGGGCGGCTTTCGACCGTGCCGCGGATGCGGTTGCGACCCCAGTGGGGAAGCCAATCGACCGAGTCGATTTCCGCCAGCGCGCCGTCGCGCAGGGCGTCGATGTCGATGAAAAATTGCGGAACCGCACGGAAGATGATGGGCTTTTTCGAGCGCCAGCAATGCGGGTAGGAGTGCGTGTAGGCCTCCTTACCCAGCAGGTGCCCGCGAGTTTCTAGCAGCTCGATGATCTGCCCGTTTGCCTTGAAAACGTGGGTGCCGACCAGCTCCGGCAGGCCGACTTCGTCGGTGAATTTTCCGTTGTCGTCCACTGGCGAGAGCGTTTCCAGCCCGTGTTCCCGCCCGGCCAAGTAGTCGTCCGATCCGTGTCCGGGGGCGATGTGGACGGCGCCGGTGCCGCTTTCCGTGGTGACGAAGTCGGCGCAGATGACCAGCGAGTCGCGGTCGAGGAAGGGGTGCGTGGCGTGCGATCCTGCTAGGGCGCCGCCCTTGATTTCGGTTGAGTCGTCGGCGGGTGGGGCGAAGCCGGTTTTTTCCTCGAACGCGCCTAACAATTCCGTGGCCACTACCAAATTTTCTTTGCGCCCATCGGCGTGCGTGAATTCGCCATGGGTGTAGGTGATGCGGTCGCTGAGGGCGACGGCCAAGTTGGCGGGCAGGGTCCAGGGGGTGGTGGTCCAGATGGCGATGGCGCTCTCACCGCCCAGTGGGCCGTCTTTGAGGGGAAATTTGACGAATATTGCGGTGTCGGTGACGTCCTTGTATTCGACCTCGGCCTCGGCCAGCGCGGTCTGCGCGCCGAAGCTCCACTGCACGGGCTTTTTGCTAGAGTACACCAGCCCTTTTTCGGCGAAGGTGGCGAACACGCGGATGATGTCGGCCTCGTAGGTCGGGTCGAGGGTTAGGTAGGGATTGTCCCAATCGCCGAGCACGCCGAGGCGGCGGAACGAGTCGCGTTGGATGTCGATGAAGGAGCGTGCGAATTCCTCGCAGCGTCGACGGATCTCGGCGGGCTCCAAGCCCTGCGCTTGCTGCACGACTTTGAATTCGATGGGCAGCCCGTGGCAATCCCAGCCCGGGATGTAGGGTGTCTCGTGGCCGGCCATTGACTTCGATTTGAGCACCAAATCCTTGAGGATTTTATTGAGTGCGGTGCCCATGTGGACGTCGCCGTTGGCGAAAGGCGGGCCGTCGTGCAGGATATATCGCGGGCTGCCCGCCGCCTTGCGCGCCGCTTGGATGCGCCCGTAGAGGTCGGATTCGTCCCAGCGTTTCAGCCGCGCGGGCTCGCTTTCGACCAGACCGGCGCGCATTGGGAAGTCCGTTTGCGGCAGGTTGAGCGTGTCTTTGTAATTTTTGGCCTCGTTACCCATAATGATTCGTGTGAAGCGCGGATCTTACACCCTAGAATTTAGGGGTCAACGGGGAGCGCGTTTTCATTCTTGCCGGGAAAGGGGGGCTTCTGGTTAAATGCTGAGATATTTATGAGTCTGGACAAGTCATCGATGGGTTTTTTCGAACGCCACCTCACCTGGTGGGTCGGCGGGTGTATTGTCGGCGGGATCGGGCTGGGCAAGATGGCGCCCGGTTTGGCTGGCAAGCTCGATGCGATGTCCGTCTCCGTGGATGGAGCGCCAGTCGTCTCGATCCCCATCGCCATTTGCCTCTTTTTTATGATGTATCCCATCATGGTGAAGATCGATTTTGGCGCCGTGGTCAAAGCGGGTCGAAATCCTAAGCCGGTGATGCTGACGCTGGTGGTGAACTGGGCGATCAAGCCGTTTACGATGTTGGCGATCGCCACGCTGTTTCTCGGTGTGCTGTTTCGGGACATGCTGCCCGGCACGGAGATCGTGAAAGGTGGCGCCGAGGTGGAGCTCTATCGTTCTTACATATCGGGCGCCATTCTTTTGGGCATCGCCCCCTGCACGGCTATGGTGCTGGTGTGGGGACATCTGGCGCGTGGCAATCCTGGGCACACGCTGGTGATGGTGGCGATCAACTCTCTGGCGATGTTGTTGCTCTATGGCGTTCTCGGCGGTTGGCTGCTGGGTGTCAATCATATGCCTGTCCCGTGGCGGGCGCTGTTGCTCTCGGTCGGCATCTACGTCGCGCTGCCGCTGGTGGCGGGTTATTGGTCGCGGCGTTGGATTATCAAAGCCAAGGGCGTCGAGTGGTTTGAGGGGCGCTTCTTGCGCTACCTTTCGCCGATTTCGATCGTCGCGCTTTTGGCGACTTTGGTTCTGTTGTTTAGTTTCAAGGGCGAGACGATTTTGGCCAATCCGATGACGATTCTTTGGATCGCCATCCCGCTGACTTTGCAGACGCTGCTGATCTTCGCGATCACCTACGGTGCCGCGCGTTGGCTCGGGCTTTCTTATGAGGACGCGGCGCCGTCGGCGCTGATCGGCGCGTCCAACCACTTCGAAGTGGCCATCGCCACGGCCGTTATACTATTCGGCCTGTCTTCCGGGGCGGCGCTGGCGACGGTGGTCGGCGTCTTGATTGAGGTGCCGCTGATGCTCTTTCTCGTCCGCTTCTGTCGACGCACCCGAGGTTGGTTTGGTGAGCCCGATCCGCAGGGTTGACTCAGAATTTAACATTTCTGGGGTGGTCGGCGTAGGCCGGGTTGTCTACCCGGCTCTGGGGGGGCGGAGCGGAGTTGAGGGGATTTCGGACGGAGAGGCTCTCCGTCCTACTG
>QIKC01000203.1 GCA_003232855.1 Verrucomicrobiales bacterium | reverse complement strand
CGGCCGCGATCCCGGCCGAGACGATTTCCCAGTCGCCGTCTTGGCCTTCTAGCATCTGTCGAAACAGGCCTTCTGCCATGGGGCTGCGGCAGATGTTGCCTGTGCAGACGAAGAGGATGGAGCGTTTCAATGGAGTTGGGGGTTGGGCGAGCGGTTGTGCTCGAGTTTGAGGGTTCCGGTGTCTATTAAGCGTTCGCCGATCCAGGGGCCGAGGCCGAGCACTGGCGGCGATCCCTGTCGCATGCGCCACATGGCGTCATGGTCGTCGAGGAGGCCGAGGTTTTGCGCGGCTTTGTAGTTGTTCACGATGGTGTCGGTGAGGATTTTGGCGTGCTTGTTCGATGGGTTGTTGAGGGCGATGGCCTCGCCGATGGTGGCGCGGAGATCGAATTTTTCTCCGGCTTCCGTGGCGATGGAGTGCAGTGCGGCGAGTGTTTTGAAAGTGCGTTCGGCGGCTTTCTCGTCTGGCTCTGGTTTGTCGCCGAGGCGGTAGTCGAGAATCTCTGCGAGCTGGGCGATTTCGAAGGCGTAGGCTTGTTGCGTTTGCGATTTGGTCCACCAGTACCAGCAACCGGTGGCGACGAGCGCGAGGAGGAGAAACTTCCAAAAATGGCCGATGAGTGGGGGCATGGTGGTTCCGTTAGGCGTCCTGGAAGCGTTTCTCGATGGCCTGCGGATCGCGGCAGTGGAGCATGGCGTCGTTGTAGGAAATGTGGCGGTTGAGCAGCAGGTGGGTGAGGCTTTCGTCGAGGGTGTGCATGCCCTCTTGGGCGCCGATTTGGATGAGGCCGAGGATTTGTTCGAACTTGCGGTCGATGATGCAGGCGCGGATGCCGTGGTTGATGCGCATGATCTCCGAGGCCATGACGCGGCCGGTCTGGTCTTGTCGAGTGATGAGGCGCTGGGAGACGACGGCCTGAAGGCAGTTGGCGAGCTGGGTGACGATCATGGATTGCTGTTCGGCGGGGAAGACATCGATCATGCGATCCAGCGATTTCGGGGCGTCGATGGTGTGCAGGGTGCTGATTACTAGGTGACCGGTTTCTGCGGCGGTGATGGCGGTGCGGATGGTCTCGAGGTCGCGCAGCTCGCTGACGACGATGACGTCTGGATCTTGGCGCAGGGCGGAGCGCAGGGCATTGGAAAAGCCGTGGGTATCCTGGCCGAGCTCGCGTTGCTTCACTAGGCCGTAACCGTGGTCGTAGATGTATTCGATAGGGTCTTCGATGGTGACGACGATGCAGGATCGCTCTTTGAGGATCTTTTGGATCATCGCGGCGATGGTGGTGGTTTTGCCCGCGCCGGTGACGCCGGTGACTAGCACTAGGCCTTGGCGTAGGGAGCAGAGGTCGGAGACTGTCTGCGAGTGGCCGAGATGTTCGAGGGTGGGGATCTCGGTGGGGATGTAGCGGAAGGCGCCTTCGATCGAGCCGCGCACGTAGTGTGCGTTGCCGCGGAAACGGCCGACGTCTTTGATGGCTACGGAGAAATCGAGTTCGAGGTCTTCTTCGAGTCGGGCTCGCTGGGCTTCGCTGAGAACTCCTAGGATCAGCTCTTTGGCATCGTCGGGTTCGAGGTCGTGTTCTTCGAGGGGGACGAGTTCGCCGTTGACCCGGCAGGCGGGCGGCGCCCCGGCGGTGATGTGCAAGTCGGAGCCCTCGCGGTCGCGAGTTTCGGTAAGGTAATCGACGATGTGACGCGTTTCGCTCATTTGGTAGAGGTGTTAGGTTATTCCGCGCATGGCGCGATCGAAGTCGGATTCGCTGCCCGCCGCCGCAGCGGCTGTCTGATGGGAGAGGTGTCCGGCTTGGGTGGCGGTGACGAGGGCGTCGATGAACAGCGTGTTGTTCGGGTTGTCGCCACGGGCCATGAAATCGACGATGTCGGCGATGCGGGAATCGCGGAGGTAATTACGCACGACGCCGGAGTTTTCGAGGTGTTCGGTGACGAGGTGCAGGCCGCCGCTTGCCGAGGTGAGCAGTTTTTGGCAGACGACTCCGATGAGGAGGTTGGCGAGGAGTAGTAACTGGCTCGCGCGTTCCTCGCTGGGGAAGAGGTTGGTCAGGCGTTCGACCGTTTCGGAGACGTTGGCGCTGTGGAGTGTGGCGAGTACGAGGTGGCCTGTTTCGGCTGCTTGCAGGGCGATTTTCGCGGTCTCCGGGTCACGAATTTCGCCGAGCAAGATAATGTCTGGCGCTTGGCGCAATGAGCTGCGCAGGCCGCGGGCGAACGAGTCCGTGTCGGTATGCACCTCGCGTTGGGTGAAGAGGCACTGTTTTGATTCGAAAAGGTATTCGATGGGATCTTCGATGGTGACGATGTGTTTGGCCTGGCTGTTGTTGAGCCATTCGAGGCAGGAGGCGAGGGATGTCGATTTTCCCGAGCCGGTCGGCCCGGTGATGAGGATGAGCCCGGAGGGGTGGGAGACCCAGTTGGTGAGGAGGTCGAAGGGGAGGCCGAGGCTGCGGAGGTCGGGGATGTCGGTATTGATCTGGCGCAGGACGGCGCCGAGCTGTCCGAGGTGGCGGTGCAGGTTGACGCGGAAGCGGATGCCGTTGTTGGCGACGTAGCTGGTGTCGCGGTCGCCGTCGTATTCGGGATCCGCGCCACAGCGTTTCCAGAAGGCGATCATTTCGTCCCGATCCACGGGGTCGTCGCCGGCGACCATGAGCTGGCCGTTGACTTTCATCCTCGCCAGCCGCCCTTCTCCTAAGAAAAGGTCGCTGGCCTGGTGTTCGGATGCGGCTTCTATTAGCGCTTCGATCATCGATCCCATCTTGGCGATTATTAGCACCCGGGCGGGCTGGATACAAGTGGCAAGGGCGATGGACTTGGGGAAAAAGCGTGTGGATTTTGGCGAGCGGGGCTATAGGTTTCGTTCAACCCTATCAATAAATGGATATTTTTCTTACTCAGGATGGTAGTAGTATCGGGCCGTATTCGGCAGATGAATTACGGCGGAAGATCAAGGCTGGGGAGGTCAGCTTAGAGGAATCGGCGTGGTCGGCGGAGGTCGGCGAGTGGCTGCGTCTAGAGCTGGTGCTGGCGCGTGCTGAGGGCGGTTCTTCTGCTATGCCCGCGCCCTTCGCCCCGGAACGAAAGAAGTCTAACAAGTTGCGCCCACCGGGTGTGGCGCCTGGTCCCGGAGCGGGTTTCGCGGAACCGGCATCGGTGACTTCTTCGTCGGAGCGGCGGAAGGAGGCGCGACGGTTAGGCGGGGCGACGGTGAAGCGCCCGAATCCGCTGGCGTTTCTGCGGTGGCTGAGTTTGATCGCCGTCGCCGGTTATCTGTTCGCTGCGCTTCTGCCTTGGGTGAAGGTGAACTATGATGGGGCGAGTAGCGAGCAGGCGGCGTTGGCGCTGGCAACAGTGAAGACGGAGGAAATGATGGCGCTGCCGGGGACGAACGCGCCGCCGAAGTATTTTAAAGCCTCGAAAATTCTGTTAATACTCGCCACGGTACTGGTGGCGTTAGTGACTCTGTTATCGATTTCGAACGCGCGCAACGAGGACGCGGGAACCTCCGGGATGGGGCTGATATTAGGGGTTTTGGCCGGCTTGTCTCTGGTCGGGTTCGGGGTGATTTATGGGGAACTATTCGAACGGCAGTTCGCTCAGACGATGATCGGGGATGGGGAAGGGGGGATCGAGTTCGTGATGGGATCCGGGTATTATTTCGCGTTGGCTGCGGTGGCGCTGCTGGTGGCGAGCGTGATCGTGCCGCAGATTCTGCGTCGGGGCTTCATTCGGTCGATGATGACGACGGTGGTGATGCTGTTGCTCTCGGCAGGATTGGTCTACGTCGGGACGCAGCAGCTCTCTTCGGGCACGTTGGAGTCTGTGGTCGTGGACATCGAGGCGATGTTCGAGCAGGGGGTCGATGCGGTGAAGGGGACGATCGAAAAGGCCAAGGAGATCGGTGGCGACAAGCCGGAGAGCGGGGAGTAGCGCGCAGAGGCTATTTTTTGTTCTCGTAGTCCTGGTTTGCCTTCAGCTCTTCCTGGTCGGGGGTTTCGCTGGGCACGCCGCCTTCGGGGACTTCAAGACCGGCGATCCATGCGATGGCGTTGAGGGTGGCTTTGCGGAAGTTGTCGTTCGCCCAGTTGTCGTGGAAGTGGGCGCCGGTGAAGCCGAAGCCGCGACCGGCGTCACCCTCGCCCTCTGCGACCCACATGACGTGCTGCTTTTCTTTGCGTTCGATCACTGCGGCTCTGACATCCGGATTGCCGCTGTGTGGGCAGGCTATCGGCTCCGGGGAGCGCGGTGAGGATCGGAGTGATGCCCTTCATTTCGGGGCGGAAGCGCATGTGGTAATACCATTCGTCGAGGATATTGAACGGCTTTAGGCCGGCCGCCACCGGGTGGTCTGGAAATTCGGTGAACTCTGCATTCCAGTGTGGGTTGACAGACCATCCCGCCTCGAAGTAGCCACCGATCCAGTCGAGGAAGGAGTCGCCGCCGGCTTTGCCCTTTTGCACTTCGACTCCGTAGTGGATGCAGCCGATGCCCATGCCGCGGTCTTGAAAATAGTTCACCTGGCGTTGGTGCATTTTGACGAAGTGCGCTCCGCCGCCGTCACAGAACATGATGATGGCGTCGGCATTTTGCATCGCCGTCGGGTCGTTCGGCCATCCGTCTTTGTAGTAGACGATGATCACTTGTTCTCCGTAGTGAGCCCGCAGGCGCTTTCCTAACAATGTGTTGCCCGCATGGTGTTCGTGGGTGCCGTAGCCGTGGGAGCGTCGGCCAGCGAAGAAGCAGATCTTCTTCGCGTCATCGAGTTTGGTGCGTTTGAGGCGGATGTCCTTGAATTGAACTTTCATGGGCGATCCGGCGTGAAGTTGGAGGGCGAACAGTCCGGTGCGGCGTTTGTCCGGGCCGTTGTCGGTGAGTTCGGCCATCGGCACGCCGTTGATCGACTGTTTGATGGTGTCGCCTTTGGCGATGATGTGGAATTCGTTCCAGTCGCCCTTTTTGATCGCCTTGTTGAGCTCGGCCTGGTAGCCGCCGACACGCCAGGTATCGACTGCTTCGGGAAGCCTGAAGCTGCGGATTTGGATGCTGGAGTTACCGTTGTCGATGCGGAACTGAAGCTTGAGTTCGAAGTCGTCCAGTTCGCCCGCTTCCCAGATCATGGAGGTGTTGTCTTTGGTCTGATTCTCCGCGGTGGTCTGGCCGGTGAGGGCGCCGTCTTCGATTTTCCAGAATTTCGGGTCGCCGCTCCAGTTTTTGAGGGATTCTCCATCGAAAATGGCGGCGAAGCCGTCGTCGGAAGGGCTCTTTTGCTGGTCGGCCTGCGCGGGCAGGGCGGCGGCTAGTGTCAGGAGAATGATGGCGCTGGGGGTCTTCATGGCGGTGAGTCTAAGCGTAGGGCTTGAGCTAGGCAAGGGCGCGTGAGAGGGTCGGGTGTGCATAAAGATCCCGATCGCCTAATCGTCCCCGACGCCGCCCTGCAGGCAGGCGTTGGCGGGGAGATGTTTGACGCCCTGCTCGGGCATTTTTCGGGTGGGGTGGAGGCGGGGGATTTGCAACCGGCGATGCTCGAATCTCTGCGCAACGAATTTGATCGCAGCGAGTTTTTCGGGCGCGATATGCGGCGTCTGTGGGCGATGTTGGAGGTGGTGGTGGCGCGATCGGGGCGCGTGCCGGGTGCTGGGCGTGAGGTGTTGAACTTGTTGAATTTGGCTTGTGGTTATTGTGAGGAAGGGGCGGTGTTGTCTGCCTATTGGGGGCGAGGAGGGGGCAGGGTGTCGCAGTTTGCGATGGATCTGCGCGATGCGGAGATCGACAAGGCACGCCGCCGCTATTCGGCGACCGAATCGCTGTTCCGACGTGCTGGTGTGCCGCCGGTGCGGGGGCGGGATGGCGGGGCGAGCGTGGAGTTCGTCGCCGGTGATGCTAGCAAGCTGGCGGGTGTCGGGCAGATCCCTGCGAATTTCGATGTGGTGTTTATTCGTCATCAGAACCTGTGGCACGACCGGCCGACGTGGCAGCGTATTTTCGAGTTCGCTTTGGCCCGAATCGCCGATGATGGGTTGCTGCTGATCACGTCTTACTTTGATCGCGAGCACCTGCTGGCGATGGCGTTGTTGAAGGCGCTCGGCGGGCGGGTGTTGGTGAGCGAGAGGAACCCCGCATCGCGCGAGCTGGACTGCGCGGGAAAGTCGATCGACCGCCATGTGGCGGCGGTGGTTCGCAGTTAAGGTGGAGTTTCGTGTTAGGAGATCATCAGGTGATACGAACCATCTTGCAATAGGGCGGGGGCGATGATGTGTTGGCGCGGGAGGGATTCTTGCATCCCTAATCGAGAATCCCCAACCCGCACGATCTATGCAGAATTGGAATACAAAAGGTTACGCTGTGTCACACCATCAGCGTGCGGTGCCGGTTCCGCGACCGCGACCGTTTTATGCGCTCACCGGCAAGCGGCTGCTGCTCGGGTTGGTGTTGGTCGCCTTCGTGGCGATTTCGGTTTACCTGCTGTCGTCGGCGTAGTTCGCGGTCTGTGGGGAGCGGCAGATATCGAGTGAGGCAAGGGCGTTGACTTCTGGGCGCGGCGGCGTCAGTGGTCTGGGGATGGGAATCGGATCGAACATTGAAAAGGACACGCGGGCGTTGGCGCTACCCGCCGGGCGCAGGGTAGGGCAAGCGGGGCATGGGGAGGCGAAGGCTTACCTCTCTGGGAGGATGGCGGAGATGGGTTTGCAGCCGTTTGTCGGTGAGGATTTTGAGTTGCCGTTTGCTGTGGACGGGATGGAGTTTGCCAACCTCGTCGGTGTGCTGCGTGGGAGTGGGGCGGGGCTTGCGCCTGTGCTCATCGGCGCGCATTACGATTCGGCGATCGACGCGCCGAGTGTCGATGCGAACGCGACTGGGGTGGCGACGGTGTTGGCTGCTGCGGAGCACTTTGCTGAGGGCGGCTTGCAGCGCGATGTGATCGTGGCGTTTTTCGATTCGGGAGAGGCTCCTTACTTCGAGACGCCGGCGATGGGATCGACACGATTTTACGAAGATCATTGTGCGGGGATCGGCTTCGCCTGTGTGTTGATTTTGGATCTCATCGGGCACGATGTGGAGATCGAGCATCCTGCGGCGGCGATGATGCCGACTTTGAAGCGTCTGCTGTTCGTGTTCGGTGCGGAGAGCGATGGGGCGTTGCCCGGTGTCGTCGGCTGGGCGGCGGGCGAGGCGAAGGGGTTGAAGGTGTTGGCGGCATTGAATCGTTATGCCGGGGATCGCTCGGATCATCACGCGTTCCGGCTCGGGGGGGAGCGTTTTTTGTTCCTCACTTGTGGCCAAGGCAGTCAGTTCCACCTGCCGGGGGATAATTTGGAATGGGTCAACTTCGACAAGGTGCGGCACGTGTTTGCCCTGTTGGTCGATTTGGTGACACGTATCGACACGACGGAGATGTCTGGGGACGCCTGCGACCCGG
>QIKC01000041.1 GCA_003232855.1 Verrucomicrobiales bacterium | reverse complement strand
AGAGCCCCCTGCTCAAGGGCCAGTTCGCCAACCTTACAGACAAGGAGTTCAAAGCGATTTTCGACAAGGACGACAAATTCGTCAAAATGGAAGGCGACGGTGGCGGCGCTGCGGGCGGACTCGGCATGGGCATCGGAAAAAACGAAATTGAGCAAATGTTGCAACAAATCACCGATTACGGTTTCCCTACCGAGCCGGTCAAACCCGGCGACAAGTGGAGTCACAAGCAAGAGGCAAAGATGGGACAGATGGGCAACATGGAGATGGCCATGGAGTTCACCTATAAAGGGCAGGTCGAACGCGACGGCAAGAGTCTCGCCGAAATCCTTATCACCGGCAGCGTCGGTGGCGGCGCCATTCAAAGACTCCACCATGTCGGGGAGCATGCTCTTCGACGCCGAACTCGGGATTCAGCACTCCAGTGTGATGGACATGGACATGACCATGGCGGTCGGCGGTGCCAACGGCGCCGAAATGGATACCGCCATCAAGTCCACCTACACGCTCCTCTCCATCGAGTAGCACGCCCTCGAAAAAGCCGCCCTCTGTGCGGAAATGTGCGGGAATTCGCCCCTCCCGCGCGCGAAAGTTGCGATCGCCCTTGCGGTCAGGCTCTTCCCTTCCTAAAAGGGGAGCGTCATGTCCGATTCTTTCGTCCACCTACACCTGCACACCGAGTACTCCACGCTCGATAGCGCAGTGCGTATCGGCGACCTCATGGCCAAGGCGAAGCGCGCCAAAATGCCCGCCGTGGCCATGACCGATCACGGTAACCTGTTCGGCGCCATCGACTTCTACAAGCAGGCCAGAAAGGCCGGCATCAAGCCCATCATCGGTTGCGAGATCTATCTCGCCCCGGGCTCCATGCACGAGAAAAAAAAGGTGCCCGGCCTGCCCGACGCCCACCACCTCACCCTGCTCGCCAAAAATACCAAAGGCTACGAGAACCTCGTCAAACTGGTGTCACTAGGTCACCTCGAAGGCATGTTCCGCGAGCCGCGCGTCGATAAAGACGCCCTCGCTAAATACGCCGAAGGCCTCATCTGCCTCAGCGGCAGCATCGAAGGCGAGGTCAACTACTGGATCGGCCAGGATCAACTCGACATCGCCCGCCAGAAACTCGGCGAGCTAGTCGACATCTATGGCAAGGACGACCTCTACCTGGAAATGCACGACCACGGCATGTCCCAGCAGGTGAAATGCAACCGCCAGTTGCTCGCTTTCTGTGGCGAGTTCGGGCTCAAACCCGTCGCCGCCAACGACGTCCACTTCCTCAACAAGACCGACCACGAAGCCCACGACGCGCTGATCTGCATCGGTACGGGCAACTTGTTGCTAGACGAAAATCGCCGCCACTACTCGCCCGAGGTCTATTTAAAGACCTCCCGCGAGATGCGACAACTCTTCAAAGAAATCCCGGTGGCCTGCGATAACACCTTGGAGATCGCCGAGAAAATCGAGCTCGAACTCGTCCTCGACCCCACCAGCTCCGAACGCTACCCAGAATTCGATTCGCCCGACGGCAGCCCGCGCGAGCAGTATTTTCGCAACCTTTGCGAGGAAGGGCTGATCGCCCGCTACGGCGCCGAACGCGCCGGCGGCGACGCCGAGCTGCGCGAGCGCCTCGAGTACGAAATCGGCATCATGGAGCGCATGGGCTTCGTCTCCTACTTCCTCATCACCTGGGACTTCATCAAATGGGCGCGCGACCACGCTATCCCCGTCGGCCCCGGCCGTGGCTCCGCCGCCGGCTCGCTCGTCGCCTACTGCCTCTGGATCACCGACCTCGATCCCATCCGCTTCGGCCTCATCTTCGAGCGCTTCCTCAACCCCGAACGCGTCAGCCCGCCCGACGTCGACATCGATTTCTGCCAAACCCGCCGCCCGGAAGTCATCCAGTACGTGCGCGAAAAATACGGCGACCGCCGCGTCTCTCACATTATCACCTTCGGCACCCTCGGCGCCAAGAGCGTGGTTCGCGACGTCGCCCGCGTCATGGGCTTCAGCTATGGCGATGCCGACCGCATCGCCAAGATGATCCCCACTGAACTCGGCATCACCCTAGCCGGCGCACGCAAAAAAAATCCCGAACTCAGGGAAGCCATCGAGACCCAGCCCGCCACCCGCCAGCTCTGGGAAACCGCCACCACCCTCGAAGGCCTCACCCGCAACGTCGGCATCCACGCCGCCGGCGTCGTCATTGGTGATTGCGACCTCGACGAGCACGTGCCACTCACCCGAGGCAACGAAGGCGAGGTCGTCACCCAGTACGCCATGAAGCCGCTGACCGACCTCGGCATGCTGAAAATGGACTTCCTGGGACTCAAGACGCTCACCGTCATCCAGGACGCCATCGACCTCATCCACCCCACCGTCCCCGACTTCGACATTGGCAAAATTCCCTTCGATGACCCCGCCACCTACGCCCTGCTCAACGCCGGCGACACCTGCGGCGTCTTCCAGCTGGAATCCGGCGGCATGGTCGACCTCTGCAAACGCTTCGGCGTCGACCGCATCGAAGACATCATCGCCCTCATCGCCCTCTACCGACCAGGGCCGATGGATCTTATCCCCGACTACATCGATCGGAAAAAAGGCAGGAAAAAAGTCAAGTATCTCCATCCGTTGCTAGAAGAAGTGTCCAAAGAGACGCACGGCATCCTCATCTACCAGGAGCAGGTGCAGAAAGCCGCCAACGTCCTCGCCGGATACAGCCTCGGCGACGCCGACCTGCTGCGCCGCGCCATGGGCAAAAAAGACGACGCCGAGATGGCAAAGCAGCGCGCCACCTTCGTCGATGGCTGTAAGCGCTTCAACGACATCCCGCAAAAACAAGCCGATGGCATCTTCGACCTGCTCGAAAAATTTGCTGGCTACGGCTTCAACAAATCCCACTCCGCCGCCTACGGCCTCATCAGCTACCAGACCGCATTCCTCAAGGCAAACTACCCGGTCGAATTCATGTCCGCCCTGCTCTCCAACGAGATCAACAACACCGACAAGATCGCCGTCTTCATCGAAGAATGCAAAAGCATGGGCATCAAAAGGCTGCCCCCGGACGTCAACAAAAGCTCGCTCAAATTTGCCCCCGACCGCTTCGTCGCCGCTGGCGAAAAAGCCATCCGCTTCGGCCTCGCCGCCGTCAAAAACGTCGGCAGCGCCGCCATGGCGATGGCCATCAAAGAGCGCGATGCCGCCGGCGACTTCGCCGACGCCGACGACTTCGCCAAGCGCCTCGACTCCAAGGCAGTAAACAAAAAAATCCTCGAATCCCTCACCCGCGCCGGCGCCTTCGACTTCACCGGCGAGGCGCGCGCCGCCCTCTTCGCCCGCCTAGAGAGCGTCATCGCCTCCGCCACCAGCGCCCAGAGAGACCGCGCCTCCGGCCAGACCTCCCTGTTCGGCGACGATGCCGACTTCGGCTCCGCCCCCGCCCCCACGCCCGGCACCCTAGACGCCTTACCCTTCGAGCCCTGGACACAGGACGAGATCCTCGCCGCCGAGCGCGAACTGCTCGGCTTCTACGTCAGCGGCCACCCGCTCGACGCCTACCACTCCCTCATTACCTCTAGCAAATACAAAAACGTCGCCGATATTCAAGACCTCAAAGAGCGCCGCAAGTACGACTTCGCCGGCCGCCTCGCCGTCGTCGAAAAGCGCTTCACCAAGAAAGCCGGCAAGCCCTTCGCCATCCTCACCTTCGAAGACTTCACCGGCCAGGCCGAAGTCATGGTCTGGCCCGAGGCGTTCGACAAATCCGTCGACCTGCTAGTCACAGGCAACGTCGTGGTAATCCACGCCAAGGTCGAAGTCGACGACCGCAGCGAATCCAAACGCCTCACCACCGAACGCATCAAACTCCTCGAAAAACCCGGCACCGTCAGCCACAGCAACGGCACCACCCTCGTGCTCCACCTGCGCAGTGACGAGCACAGCTCCGCCGACCTGCGCCTAATCCGCTCCATCCTCACCGAGCACCGCGGCGACACCCCCGTCCAGATCCAGATCACCAGCCCCAGCGGCCGCCGAGCAAAACTCCGCGTCGATTCCCGCTACCACGTCAGCGCCTCCCCCGACCTCCAACGCGAACTCGCCCCCTGGATCAGTGCCTAGAAAAGCCCGCGCTGCAAAAAAATCTCAAATTCGTTCATTTTAAATTGAACAATCAGGAACATTGAGTAGTCTCTGACGCTACCCAATGCCACCAGAAGCCAGATCCATCGCCCGCGAGCGCCCGCGCGTTCGCCAAAGCGAAGACCAACCTACCGCCGCCGAGCCACTCGCCGACCTCCAGCTAGAGGTCATCGAATTCTTCGTCCGCGCCGTCAGAGTACTCGGCCTCCCTAAATCCGTCGGCGAAATCTACGGCCTACTTTACATCTCGCCCGCCGCCCTGCCCCTCGACAGCATCGTCGCCAAGCTCGGCATTTCCAAAGGATCCGCCAGCCAGGGGCTACGTTTCCTGCGCAATCTCGGCGCCATCCGCCCCATCTCCCTCCCCGGCGACCGCCGCGACCACTTCGAAGCCGTCGCCGAGCTCAAAAAACTGGCCACCGGCTTCATCAACGGCGAACTCACCCCGCACCTAGAAAGCGGCACCTCCCGCCTACAAAGCCTCAAACAAACAGCCGCCGCCGACACCTCACCCGACGCTAAATTCTACCGCGACCGCATCGGCCGCCTAGGAAACTGGCAACGCCGCGGCGGCATGCTC
>QIKC01000215.1 GCA_003232855.1 Verrucomicrobiales bacterium | reverse complement strand
GGTTAGGAACGCCCGCAGCCTTGTGGCGGATGATGATGTAATCGGCGCGCATCGCCTGCAGGGTGTGTACTGTATCGAGCACCGACTCGCCTTTGACCACCGAGGAACTGGCGACGTCGAGGCTGGTGACGTCGGCGGAAAGGCGCTTGGCGGCGACTTCGAAGGACGAACTGGTGCGCGTCGAAGGCTCGTAGAATAAGCTCAACACCGTCTTGCCCTGTAGAGTGGGCACTTTTTTGACCGAGCGTTTGAAAAGGGCTTTGAAAGGTTCGGCAGCGGCGAGCACGTGCTCGATCTCCTCACGGTCGAGGTCTTCAATCTGGAGCAAGTCTTTGCGGGCGGCGATCATGGGGAAGTTATCAAATCGATGGAATCCTCACCATCGTGTTCGGCGAAACGCACACGGACGGTATCGCGGCGAGCGGCCTCGACCCTCTCGCCGACGTAGTCCGGCTGGATAGGCAGCTCGCGATTGCCGCGGTCGATGAGCACCGCCAGCTCGACTTTCGCCGGGCGACCGTAGCTCATCAGGCCCTCGATGGCGGCACGGATCGTGCGGCCGGTGTAGAGCACATCGTCGAAGATAATGACCTCGGCGCCGTCCACCTCGAAGGGGATCTCGGAAGCCTGCACCACGGGGTTCGAGCTGCGGTGATCGAGATCGTCGCGGTAGAAGGAGATGTCGATGGTACCCATCGGCACGTCGATGCCGCGCTCGGCGAGCAAAGAACGCACGCGGCGAGCGACGGTGACGCCGCGGGTATGGATGCCGACGAAGGACGGCGGACCGCCGGGATGGCGCTCGGCGATCTGCGCGGCGAGCGCCTCGAGCCGTTGGGAAATCGCCTCCGGGCTGAGGAGCGGTCGCCCCTCAACCTGCGATTGGCCAGCGTCTTCTGTGCTATTCAAGTCCTGCGAGTTTGAGAATCCTATGCGCGTACATGGCCGCGTTCAACGGCGCTTTACTGTGCAGCCCAACCGTGGTCACCGGCACGCCGCCGGGAACCTGGCTCATGGAGAGCAGGGCATCGATACCGTTGAGCGGTCCGCAAGGGACGGGAACGCCGATGCAGGGCAGCTCGGTCTCGACAGCCACCACGCCCGGCAGGGCAGCGGCGAGCCCGGCGACAGCGAGGATGACCGCCTTTTCGCCCGAGGCATTCAAATCGCGCAGGAAGGCAATCAGCTCGGGCAGGTTGCGGTGCGCGGAGATCACCTCCTCGTCGTATGTTAACCCCTTCTCGTCGAAGTAGGTGCGCGCGGGCGCCAAGAAAGGTTTGTCGTTGGCGCTGCCGTAGATGATGATGACTTTCATTTGCTGTTCAGTTTTAAGGTTTAAGTTTGAAGGGATTGCGTTGTAAGCCTCCAGCCAATTTGCTTGCGCTGATGGATCCGATGAGGCATCGATTCGATCCTGCATTCTAGTGATCGAGAATCACCCCGATTGCAAGCTCGAAAAGCCCCTCCGCCAAACTGATTTCAGGCGCCGCCCCCGCTGCGAGGAGGCTCAAACGGGGTTGACCACTTCCACGTCTGGGAAACGGGCAAAATCGGTGTCGTTGCTATAAACGACGAGCCCGTAGTCTGCGGCGAGAGCTGCAATGTGGGCGTCGGTGGTGAGGTTCCCTCCAGCGTTTCCGGCGGCCAGCATCGACTTGAAATTGTCCCAGTGGGTTTTCGCCGGCGCGATCAACTCGACATTGGGCTGAGCCAGCCAACCATCGACAACCCCCACGGCTTGATCGATCGTGAGAGGCGACGAAAAAACGCGCGAGCTGGTCGAAATCCTGATGAAACCGAAAACCACCACATGCCCGAGACACACAAAACGGGAGCTCGACAAGACGCCATCCCACCACTCTTTCGCTTTCCGATGCTGAGGATAAGTGCTGAAATTCGCATACAACAGAACATTGATGTCTGGGCAAATCATGAGAGGTGATCCTCGACCTCCAGTTCGTCGGCCAGCTGATTCATCCGATTCGGGTCGATCCCAGGCTTCAAATCCCCGTCGAAAACGAGCCCGGAATACGGTCGGGCATCCGGCTCCTTCTCCACAGCGTGCAGGCCAGCCCGAAGCAATTGCCCAACCGCCTCACGAAGGCTGAGGTTCTTGCGACGACGCAATTTCTCAATCGCCCGAGCGACGCCCTCATCGATAGTAAGCGTTGTTCTCATGATGAAGCGTAAGACATCATAAATTGATGTCAACAGGCATCAAATTGGCTACTGACGCTCCTGTAGCGTAGGCTTCAGCCAGCTCCCCACGAGACTTGGAGGTGGGCACGACGCGGTTCGGATCCGAATAGGGATACTTTGAAGGCTTGCAAATCACAGCATTTCCCCGAAGATCGGCTAACTTCCCCGACGAATCTCATGGCAGACGGCGTTCCTGAAGATAAAAAAACACTCACCTTCCACCTGATCAAGGGACCGAATTTCGAGTCCCGAAAGGTGGATGGAGCCATCGGAAACCTCGCTCCCGGTGGAATCAGTCTCACCTTTTACATCGAACGGGCTGCAATTCCCCAGACGATCACCCACGAATTCACGGAGAACGGAATCCTTGGTGACATCACCTCCGCCACGGGAAAACAAGGGATGGTGCGCGAGATTCAGACTGGAATCACGCTCGACTTGGATTCGGCACGCGGACTGATGAACCAAATCAGTAAACTTATTGACCGAGCCCAACCAGAGCAATCGGAATGACAGCAACGCCATCTAGTCATAGGATTTACGCCTCTCGGATCGGCTACTCGTCTGAAGATTTTGCAGGTCTCGAGGACGCCGAACATGGATCTTCTCCAGATCTACTGCCACTTGAAAACCTGTCCGTCCTTTGCCAGAACGGGTTGCGTGCTCCCGTCGGAATCCAAGACGTGCTTGAGAACACCCATTCTAGCCTCGTAACAATGCCTCCCCTCCGAAGGGGCGCGAATCAAACGCATCGCCCCACTATCAGAAGCACCTCCGGTGAGCGCCCTGAAGCCCATCTGCTTCATTCTAAAAAATATACGGATCATTTCCTCAGCTACCTTTCCTCATTCTACCCCTCAAAAGCCGACGAAAAGTTCGATCAACTCGTAAAACGTATCCGCGGCTTTGCGTCTCTAGATTCCGGGTGGGATTCCTATGACTCGGAAGCTCCCTCAGCTACCGCAATTAAGGCCGCCCTCCAACTCGTTGCCGCCTTACGCCCCCTTGAAATCCTGCCCGATTGGGTGGTGCCGACCAGCGATTCGAGCATTCTTCTGCAATTCCACCACAATGAAACCCGCTACAAGTGGGAGTTCGATTCCGATGGCGATATCGGCGTAATGCTTCAGCCATTGTTCGACCAACCGCAATTCAACGATCTCGCCGCAGAAGACATCAGCTCGTTCGTCAGCGAGCACCTCACCCGTGCCTCCTGATCCCGACTGCGAGTCCAAGGGCATTCCCCTGCACCTACATCGGTGCGCACGTAGCCCTGATCAGGATTTCAAAGGGGACGAACTTCTCTACCGCAGAACTCCAAACACCCACGGGGATTTGACCGCAGCCATCAAGTTCAACCGCATGTCGGTAAACCGCGAAAAATACTGTGAGGAGCCGAGCGATACGTTGTGGAACGAAAAGGAGGGCGGAACCCATGATGGATTCGGGGTGATCTCCCTCCCTGTCGGCGCGCTCTCACGATCATGGCCACATAAGGCGCTGAAAAACGTCTCTTTCTCACTCCGCCCTGAGCACACGCCCGACCCGTGCAACTACCCCCACACGGAAGTTGTCGCCAATAGAGAAGAAGCGGACGGGAGCCTCACACCTCTAGCGAACATCAAGCCGCCCTCAACAAAGCTGGCAATTAGGGAGGATTTAGCTCGATTCCTGAAGGTGGAAATCCCTTCCCCGAAGACTGACTAGGGCGCGTGGTTCTGTCCGTGCAGAAAAAAGTGACAGGCACGAATGGCGAGGGCGCTCATGAGGCGGCTTCGACCTTCTTCTCTTTGAGCTGTTGTTCCAGTTGTTCGATTTCGCGTAGATCGATGGCATCCGCCTCGATCACCTCGGCGGCACGCCGCTTCTCATCGAAGCTGGCGTAGCGGTCGTGGGCGATAGTCTTCATGCTCTCATGTCCGACGGAACCGGCGCCCTTCAGGATCGTCTGGTCGTTGAACTCCAGCATCCGGTCGATGTTGTCGCGCCAGAAATCGAGGCTCAACCCTTTCCTCTGCTTCACGCGCAGATCTGCTTGCTCGAGGAAGATAACCACCAACCGATTGAGGGTGTCGATCTCGTCGGCACTGAGGTAGTTCTTGGCGATGATAACGTCCTGTTTGCGCACCCGCGAGCCTTTCCAACTCGTCAGCGCCATGTTCGGTTGATCGGGGTCGGCGCGCGCGA